>NZ_PMZU01000020.1 GCF_003170075.1 Methanoregula sp. | reverse complement strand
GTTATGTTTTTCGTACATTGTTAATAAGGTTTCCGGAGGAGTAGTAAAGTTTTTAACAACTCAACGATCACCATTAGATAGATGGTGGGCATTTCTGCGTCTCTTGTCAAATCGCTCAATGATCTCGGTTTGTCCAATTACGAGGCGAGCGTATACGCCGCGCTGGTATTGTACGATAATGCAGAAGCAAAAGATCTCGTGGGTTTTCTCTCCATCTCAAAGCCAAGCGTGTACGAGGCCCTGGATCATCTGGCGGAAATGGGGCTTGCCGTAAAAAGAGTATCCAAGCCGGCACGGTACAGTGCGGTCTCCCCGGAAATGGCCATTGATCTCCTAATGGGGAATCACAAGCGGGCCGCACACCTGGCACTGGAGGGTTTAAAAAAACTGGAAACAGAGAAGGTGCCGACCGATAAGGAAGACGCTCTCTGGACAATCTACGGTGATGCAAATATCGGGTACAAGATCCGTGATCTTTTCAGGAAGGCAAAAAGCCAGATCACCTGCATTATTGGTGAGCGGTACCTTCCGTGTATTGAGCGTTGTAACATCGGGAATGTTTCGTTGCGGCTTATCGTGATCTCAGATTCACCGGACATTGAGAGAAAACTGCATGAACAATTCCCGGGAAAAAATGCAGACCTCCATGTTGTATCATCGGAAAAATTTATGGTCCCTCCACCATTTGCACCCCCGGAATTTGTAAAAGCCCATAAGTTCATGAATTTTGCAAATACCCTTGAACTGATCGTCGATGACGAGGAGATTCTCATGATCCCGCCGTTTGTCTCAGGATCGGTTTCGGTTCTCAATACGAGGAACAAGGGTACGATCTTCCAGATGAAACTGATGAGCCAGCTCAACTGGAAGCGGCTCATCGATGGTGAGGAGTATCCCTTTCCCCCACCCCCTCAAAAGAAAAAGCGTGCAGAATTAAAAAAATAAAGCATCCCTTCAAAGTGCGGCGTTCTGGTACATTATCTTCCCGGTACCGCTGGCAAATTTCGCGACGATGATAACGTTGTTGGTGCCTGAAGTACCGGTAAACGTCCAGCTCGTTCCGGTCGAGTGCCAGGCGTACCAATCCGTGCCCCTATTGACCGATACGTTAAGTTCAGTGATATCCCCCGCACTGAGGTGGTGGCGATCATTCCGGGCTGACTGGAACCAGAGTACAACCCATCACAACGCATCAAGCATCTTTAAACTCTTTACGGCCCCGTCAAAAGATTTTACTTCGATGACCGCGGTCGCGTTCTCTCTTTTCATCGCGGAAATTACCTGGCAAAAATCAATATCCCCATCCCCCACGGGACTGTGGGTGTCCTGTCTCCCGTTGTTGTCATGAAGGTGCATGTGGCTGAATGGTGTTTTTAAAAATCCCGGCAGGCACCGGTTGAGGTTTGCGTGCCCGACATCGAGCGTGAATTTTGATGATTCGATGATCACGAGATCGTTTGGGGTCCGCAGGTTGAAAAAATTCATGCCACCCATATTCTCAAACGAGAACGTGACCGAGAGCTCGCGTGCAGCACCGGTGAGTTCCAAAAGGGATTTTTTGAACTGCCGGTTGGCCTGCTCCCGTTCATTTTCCCAGGCAAAATAGCCCGGGTGGAGGACAATGGGAGCCCCGATCTCTGCGGCAACCGTAAAACAGTCGGTCATCACTTCGACGCTTGCTTTGCGGACCGGCTCAAAGATACATGCGATATTCATGCCGTGATATGGGGCATGGAAAATGAAATCTGCGGAATAACTCTCGAAGAGTTCCGGGCTGTCTGCAAAATGGAGGCCCTCATCCATGACCTCGATAAGATCGGTAAACCCTGAAAGCCGGTCAAGTGCTTCATGAAGCGGCTCTTCAATGAGGCAATAGGTCGAGATGCCGATCATCATGAGCGGTAGCGTGAGACGGGATAAATAGGTATGGATTTGGCGGGAACTCCCGCCCGGTATCCCGTCACTTCCGATATGATGGCTGCAAATACCGGTCCGTTCTAGTAAACCGGTATCAACCCGGGGTTTTTCCCGGTCAGGGACCGGCCGCCCCCGGGTGTCACAGCAAACGTATTTTCGATGCCCACAAGCCCGACATCCTTGATCCCCTTCTTTGGCTCGACGGCAAAGACCATCCCTTCCTGCAGCGGCTCATCAAATCCTTTTGCGAGGACCGGACTTTCATCGATCCACAGCCCGATCCCGTGGCCGAGAAACTTCACCGTATCCTGCCCATAACCCATGAAATTTTTTACGAATGCCGGTTCGAGCCCGTCCATGACCGTGGAATAAATTTCAGAGGGGATCGCACTTGGTTTTAAGAGCGAGGCGACCTCGTCCTGGATCGCGACGCACCGCTCGTGGGCCCGGATTGCCTTATCGGGAATCGGTTTCCCGAACATGTACGTCATCGTCTTGTCGGTGTGGTATCCTTCGACCCCGCACCCGATATCGATCACAACGAGATCGCCTTTTGCGAGTTTTCTGTCCCGACTTCCCATCATCGGGACTGCGGGGTTCAGCCCGGAAATTCCCCCGGGGGTATCCACGCAGACAGGCGCGATCGAGCTCGTCCCGAACCCGATCTGGCCAAGGAGCATCTCGTTGAACATCCCGAACCGCATGATGCCCTGGTGGCCTTCCCGCACCATGACCGAATAGAGTTCAGTGGTGAGCGTAACTTCATCCATCCCTTCCGAAAGGAGTGCCGGCGCGAGGTCTTCTAACACATGCCGGTGGATCTTTCCCGCCCGTTCCATGATCGAAAATTCGTACGCGCTTTTCACCGACCGGACCGTGGCCACCTGTGCGTCGAGTGCCTGTATCCCGGTAAAGGCAAAATGTTTCTGCAGGTGCCCGTACTGGGCGAGCGAAACCGAATCGAGTTCGAGGTATACCGGTTTTTTTACCGGGCCGGTGACTGCTGCAGCCTCCCGGTAACTTTTCATCCTCCTGATATCCGGGAATTCCGATTCGGCCGCTGCACGTTCGTAACTTTTCCGGACCCAGAAAACCGCGTCCCTGTTTCTCGGGATAGTAAGCAGTCCGTCCTGGATCGTGCCGGTGAAATAGTAGAGATTGACCTTACCGGCGATAGCCGCAGCCTCCCAGTCCGGAGAGGAGCGATCCATCCGGTCCCGGAACCGGGCCATTCGTGCATTTAGTTCACTGGACGGGACTTTCATGATTGTATCTGTAAAATTGGCCGATCATGCTATTTATCGGTGCTGAAAAACGGCTCATGTAGAGAGACAAATAGGATCAAAAGGGGGGAAAAATTATCAAAAAAGGGAAAAAGCATTGGAAAAAAGATGAGGGTCCCCGCCTCAGGGCCCCTCCGAGGCACGGCGGGGCAGAGAGTTTTTCGTATTGATTTTTCGGATTGCTATTCGTTACTGATCCGCCACAGGGGCGTCCCCTTCGGGGGCGGCGGCACTCATTGTTCCACTGCAGGGGGTTTAAGACAAGCCTATGACGATGAACAGGGTATGAAATCTAAAAAGGAGGCACAAAAGGAACGTTATTTCCGTTTCTTGTCCGCATCCCACCGGTCCAGCACATCGCGGCCTTCGATAAAGACCAGATTATGCTTCTTTGCATAGGCTTTCGCGCCGGCTTTCGGGAGCGCATAGCCGGACTCATCGTCCAGCATCTCGCAGATCGTGATCGACGGCGTGATGCCGGCCATCCTCGCGAGTGCGACCGAGAGCTCGGTCTGGCCGTGCCGCTGGTCGAGGAGATCGTCGGCGGCCCGGAGGAGGGCGCAGTGGCCCGGTGTGCGGAACAGTTCGCTGAAGTGTGCGCCCCCGCCGTTCAACGACTTTTTTACCTGCTCGGCAATCGCGGTGATCGTGAGCGCCCGGTCACGGTCCGTGATGCCGGTGAAGGTATTCTTGTGATTGACCCAGAGCGAAAACGAGGAATGGTTCTTCCGGTCGTACGGGATATCCCCCTGCTGTTCGGCGACCTTCGTGCTCTGGAGCACGTCGCTTGCAAAGGGAAGGCCGAGCCTTTTCGCGGCAACCGGATCAACGGCCGTGCAGATCAGCCCGCCGCCATCCTTTCTCATCTGGAGGATGTGGTGAGGGGTCACCGCGTCCGACCTTATCGCAAAATCCGTCTCCCCTTCCCTGTCGTCAAAATCGTACAGCAGGATAAACCTGCCATCCCGTAGTGCTGTTATCGCATCGTCAATCATGTGCCACCTCAACATTTACCCGGTCGTTCTCTTTTACACCCAGCGCCTCGCGGAGACCAACGGCCGCGATCACTTCGACAATATCCTCAGGATAATGGCTCCGGCCCGGGACCACGATCCCGCAGGGGATCTCGTTGATCCGGCAGGGCAGGCACCGGACTTCACCGAACGTCCGGCCGTCCGCGGAGAACCCGTGGATCGGGATCCATGTCAACGCCTCCAGCTTCTTCCGGGTCGGAATATCCGGGCCGCCGAGGCGCAGGTTGAGCGTCCCGGGATAGGGCTCAAAGCCGAGATGCCTGAGGAACTGTTTTTTGTACGGCTCGAGGCTCATGTAGTAACGGCCTTCGCCAAGCCCGTTCACCACCACTCCCGAGAGGGCATAGTGCGCCCCCTCGTGCGCGAAGAGCCGGCAGTACTCCGCGTACTCGCGCCTGAGCTCATCTTCCCCGTCCTTTGTGATCGTGATATGCTGGCCATCCGGGTTCATGGTCCGGATGATCAGCCGCTGGCTCTCGAGCGCCTTGAGCCGGCGGGACGCCGTCTGCGGGCTTGCCTCCAGCACTTCCGCAAGCGTCTGCGATGAGACCCAGACCGGGCCCCTGCACCCGCCCATGAGGGCGATCGCCTTGAGGCATTCGAGTTCTTCTGCCAGTGCCATGTCTATCAAAATTGAGATGCTTACTATTTATGGATTGCTTTCCTGCGCATTGGTAAATTTCTCCCGTCGTGTTTCGTTTGTTGTCGAAGTAACATTCGTTAATTATTTAACAGGCAGGGTCAATCTAGCTGAGCATGAAATCCGAATTGCGCAACCAGCTCGCCGAGAAGATGGCGGGAGAGATTACGCTGTCGGACTCACCGGGGCTTGCGCTCAAAAAGTGGCGCCAGAACTTCGAGATTCCTCCGGGAGTCTTGTCGGACCGCCTGGGTATCTCACCCTCCGTGATCAGCGATTACGAGAGCGGCAGGAGAAAGAGCCCCGGAACCGCCGTGGTCGGCAAGATTGTCGACAGTCTCCTCTCCATCGATGAGGAGAACGGCGGCAAACACATTCAAAAATTTTCCTCCATGCTCTTTATAGGCGTCGCTGATGACGTGATTCTTGACATCCACGAGTACACGAACCCGGTTCCCCTTGGTGAATTCACCGGGGCGATCGGGTGTACTGCACTCTGCGGATCGATGGAACAGACCATCTTCGGCTACACGGTGGTCAACAGCCTCAATGCGATCCTCCAGCTTTCGGCTGATGAGTTCAACCGCATCTACGGCTGGAGCACGGAACGGGCGCTCATTTTCACAAACGTCTCGACCGGCAAATCGCCGATGGTGGCAATCCGCGTGACGGCATTCAAGCCGCGGTGCGTGATCCTCCAGGGAATCGCCGCGGAGAACGTCCACCCGTTCGTGGCAAAGATGGCGGACCGGGATCATATCACTGTGCTCTGTACTGAGATGGAGATAGACAAAATCGTTAGTACACTGAGGGAAAAAGAATGGTAGGCATCATTACCTACGGTGCGTATATACCGCGATACCGGATCAGGGTTGAGGAGATCACGAAAGTCTGGGGCGCAAATGCCGCAGATATCACCGGGGGACTGGGCGTGTTTGAAAAGTCCGTCCCCGATCTCGATGAGGATGCCGCGACGATTGCGGTCGAAGCAGCGCGGAATGCCCTGAAGCGGCGGAACGTCGATCCCAAAAAGATCGGCGCTGTGTACGTGGGCAGTGAATCGCACCCGTACGCGGTCAAGCCGACGGCCTGCACGGTCGGAGAAGCGATTGGTGCAACGCCCCAGATGACCGCAGCCGACTATGAGTTTGCCTGTAAAGCGGGAACCGCCGCGATCCAGACCTGCATGGGTCTTGTGAAAAGCAACATGGTTACCTACGGGCTTGCAATCGGCTCCGATGTCTCGCAGGGTGCGCCAAGCGACGCGCTGGAATATACGGCAGCGGCCGGCGGTGCGGCATTCGTGATCGGGAACGACGACCCGATTGCGATTATCAACCATACCTGCTCATTTACCACGGACACGCCGGACTTCTGGCGCCGCGAGGGGCAGACCTATCCCCGCCACGGGGGCCGGTTCACCGGAGACCCCGGGTATTTCAAGCACGTGAAGGGTGCAAGCCTGCTGCTCTTCGAACAGATGCACAAGACCGCAAAAGACTACGACTACGCAGTCTTCCACCAGCCGAATGCAAAATTCCCGCAGAAGGTCGCAAAGGACCTCGGCTTTAAGCCCCAACAGATCAAGCCGGGTCTCGTTGTCCCCCATCTCGGGAACACATACTCGGGAGCATCGCCCATCGGACTTGCGGCAACGCTTGATATCGCAAAACCGGGCGACCGGATTTTTGTCTGCTCGTTTGGGTCCGGCGCCGGCAGCGATGCGTTTGATATCACGGTGACTGACGCGATCACGTCAAACGCGTTCCACCGCGATGCGGCGCCTTCGGTGCAACAGCTCTTAAAAGACCCCATCTACCTGGACTATGCACGGTATGCAAAACACAAGGGAAAGATCGTGATGCAATCATGAGAGACGTAGCAGTGATCGGGATCGGGTGCACGAAGTTCGGCGAGAAGTGGGAGAGCTCGTTCCGTGATATCTTTGTCGAAGCAGGGGCACTTGCCCTCGAAGATGCACAGCTCTCTGGTGAGAAGATCGATGCGATGTACGTCGGGAACATGAGCGCGGGCCGGTTCATCGGGCAGGAGCACATCGGCGCCCTGATTGCAGACTATGCAGGCATGGCAACCCGGCACATCCCCTCGACCCGTGTCGAGGCTGCATGCGCATCGGGAGGCCTTGCATTCCGGCAGGCTGTTATCGCAGTCGCAAGCGGGATGGAGGATATCGTGGTCGCGGCCGGCGTCGAGAAGATGACCGATGTCGAATCGGACGAGAGCACTGATACACTGACCGGCGCCGCCGACCGTGAGTGGGAAGGCTTCATGGGCGCAACGTTTCCGGGCCTGTACGCGATGATCGCACAGGACTACATCCACAAGTACCACATGACCCGCGAGCAGCTGGCGCAGGTTGCGGTGAAAAACCATTACAACGGTGCGAGGAATCCGATTGCACAGTTCCAGAACGAGATCACGCTCGATACCGTCATGAAATCGACGATGGTCGCAGATCCGCTCCGGCTCTTTGACTGCTCTCCCGTTACCGACGGGGCAGCTGCGGTGATCGTGGCGCCGTTCGAACGGGGCCGCGAGTTTACGGACACGCCGATTAAAGTGCTCGCAAGTGCGCAGGCAAGCGACACGATCGCATTGCACGACCGGCGCGACATCTCGACCTTGGATGCTTCAGTCGCGGCCGGGCAGCGTGCATTCAAAATGGCGCATCTGACCCAGAAGGATATCGATATGGTCGAGGTGCACGACTGTTTCTCGATCGCGGAGATCTGTGCGATCGAGGACCTTGGCTTCTGCAGGAAAGGAGAGGCCGGCAAGTTTACCGCGGATGGCGAGACAGCTCTTGGCGGGAAGATCCCGGTCAATACGAGCGGCGGCCTCAAGGCCTGCGGTCACCCGGTCGGAGCGACGGGGATCAAGCAGGTCTGCGAGATCGTCCAGCAGCTCCGCGGCACGGCCGGAAAGCGCCAGATCGACGGCGCGAAGATCGGCATGACGCACAACGTGGGCGGGACCGGCGCAACAGTTGCAGTTCACATCCTCGGGAGGGTATGATTATGTCCGTTGCACGGTTCTGGAGACATCTACCCCAGCGGTACAACATGGTGGGAACGAAATGCGAGAAGTGCGGCCGGCACTTCTTCCCGCCCCGGACCTTCTGTCCGGACTGCCGCAGGGCAGGAAAGATTGTCGAGCACAAGTTTGTCGGATCCGGCACGGTCGTCACCTACACCGTGATCCACACCGCAGCCGAGCAGTACGCGATGCTGACCCCCTATGTGCTTGCGATTGTGAAACTCGATGAAGGCCCGCAGATCACAACGCAGATCGTCTGCCGCCCCGACCAGGCGAAGATCGGGATGAAGGTCAAAAGCGTGTTCCGCAAGATCGCCACCGATGGCGAGAGCGGCATCATCCACTACGGCACGAAGTTTGTGCCGGTGGAATGAGATTTTTCTTTTTTATTATAGCGGTCGGTTTACGCGAGAGGAGAATCCGCTTACAACTTCCCGGCAAACGTCTTCGCGAGCACGGCCTGCATCAACTGCTCGCACCGCCGGCCCGCCGCCACAACCGCCCCACAGGAAAAGACAATCGCGTGCCGGATGACCACACGTGGGATAGATGGGTATGGTTACCTGGGGGATCCCGGGCCCCGTGAAGAGGGTGTGTCTCCAGCACCCCCTTCTCCGACGAAAGCCCCCTTTCCGGAGGGTGGCATTTTCCCTCATGTGACGCACTGATCCCCCAAAACAGGCACTAATTCAGGGTCCGGAAAGCATTTTACGTCGGAGAGTGGAGGCCGCTAATAGCAGAGTTCCAGCGGCCGATCTTTTTTCAGATGGGCAAAGATACGTGGGAATGAGAAAAAGGCCTGTTTTGGGGGGTCGGATCGCAGGATATTGTCATCGGATGCCATCGTAAATCCTGCCGTGAGTGAGGGGAGGGTCCGGCACCCCCGACCCGGGCCCGTAACTGCCCCGGATTGCCCCCCGGCCCGGTGCAGGCAGCCAGGTTTCGCAAAAATGCGGCCATAATTCGGGTACCTGGGGGCGTTTTCACATCGGAGAAGGTGAGGCCACATTTAGCCACGTTTGGACGGCCGATCTCCACCTCATATGGCCTCTGGCACGTGAAGATCGAAAGAAGGCTGTTTTTTGGGGAGTGTGATCCAGGCAGGGGGACATACGGTCCGGCACACTGAGTTCTCCGACGAAAGAGCTTTCCGGAAAGGGGAGGCAGGTGAGCGAAAAAGTGCCAAAAATGCCGCACTTTTACACAGTTTTTTGAGATGTGCCCGATACTCGGTCGGATTGCCGAAATACGCCAGAATTGTGGCGATGTAAAACGCTAATGTACGCTTTTGGGAGACAGATCTCTTTCCAGATGGACTCTGGTAGGGGGGAAATGAAAAGAAGGCCTGTTTTGGGGGGTCGCCACATAAACGGCGGAGATCTATAGTCTCCGTTGTGATCAGGGCATTCAGTAACTATATAGATTTTGTACAAAGCCCTATAAAAATTAGAAAAATCTATATTGTCCAAGATCCATAAGAGTCAGTGGGCATACTGGTGATGATACTCGGACTGATGGGAAGTCTGAATTCGACATCAACTCATACCTGTGAGAGAATGCAGTTCTTCCGGCTCCAAAGGGTCGGGTATGTGCAACGGACCGGACGCACGGCGATTGACAGCGGGGGTTTCGAATATGAGATTCTGGACATTTACATCTTGGGCATCTGTTACGCGATACGGCTGGAAGACCTGGTCAGGGCAATCGCAGAGCACGGGGCAGTCCGGATAGAAGAACTTTCCCGGGAATGGAAATATTATCTCGGCGCCCACTGCGGTCTTGCGCAGGTATCGGTCTCAGGAAAAGGTCTCAACATCGAGCTCTTCACGGGCGGGCTGTACACAACCTCGCTCTTCGCACTCCGCCGGGTAATCGAAAGCAGGGAACGCTACGCTGCACTCGCAAAAATCCCGGAACAGCCGGTGATGCCGGCAGGGAAAGATCGGAGGGTCTCTCCCAGACAGCAGAGACTCAGCGCCTTCGCCTGAAATACCGGCGGATAGTGTCTTTTGGACACTCGCTTCAACGGCTGGGAGGGTCCCGGACACGGCCGGAGCCGGCTTACTTCAGGAACCTGAGCACCTGCTCGCTGAACCGGTCCGGGCACTGTTACATCAGCCCGTGTCCCCCGCCGCCCATGAAACGTGACAGGTTCCGCGCTTGGCATCTTCCTGCAGGTGGCGGCGAACGTCATCCTAAACCCGGGGGAGGGGCTGGTCAAGGCCATCGCGGAAAAGACGCACTGGCGCTTTGGGATCGTGAAAGTCTGTTTCGATCCTACGCTCGTTTAAGTGCCGCACGTATCTCGCTTGCCGCATGCGGGAGCCTCCAGAGCCTGCGGGAAGGGCCCGTTATTTCTGCGATCCTTGTCGGCTACATCATCCTCGGTTTCAGCACCGTCTTTAATTATTTTCATTCTGAAAGAGGGCTGGCGGACTAATACGCTTCCCGGCATACCCCTTAACGAAGAGCAGGAAAAAAAGTGTGGTTCAGAGTTTTTGTGTGAGGGCCGGCTGTGCTTTTTTAAGATGGAGATCGAGCACGCCATTTTTCAGGGTTAATTTCGCCCCATCCCTCATGACCGGACCGGGGAGCGGAATTACCTGGGAGAGGGAGAGCGATCTCCGTTCGCACAGCCAGTTTCCTTCACAATCCCCCATTCTTTTCTCCTTACGGCCACAGGTGATTTTCAGGGTTTTTTCGTTCTGTAAGGCAACGGATATTTTTGAAATTCCGGTCCCCGGGATCGTGTCCATTGTCACAGTCACTTCATCATCATGCTCTGTGACTTCCGCGTTTAAGGTGTGCACAGACTGGCACACGATCCCGGAGTTATCTTCTTCTGGCAACAGCGGATTATCAGCTGGTTCAAGAGCAAGCTGGTACAGGTAGTCCATGGATGCTCTGAGTTCATCGAGTTCATCATAGATTGATTTGTGAAAGCGTCGTACCATTTGTCTACCACCTCCTGATTGTTGCCCAGGTGCACTCCCACCTGGATACAGGGACGGGTGTTGTTTGTGCCAATATACGTTTCGATAAAAATTCAGGATTTTTAAATATCAAGCACGGCAGGGATGATAGGCATTTCCGGCAACAGGAGAAAACGAGATCGTTAAAAAAACGTGGTTTGAAAAAAAGTGGGACCGGCCCGGGTGTTCCGGGGCCCCGGCGGTACGGGGCGAACGGCAATCGCCGGATAGATCATGAGAGGGCGGCAACGTGTCTCTCGTCACGTGCGTTTCCTTCTTTTCATGAACCAGGACGATGCAGAACCGGACATCCCATCCCGGGAGATAAGGACCCGGTGCCTTATGGCATCTCCACGTCACCGTATGGCCCGACATTGAAAGATTAAAAAAGAAAATACCGGTTAAATGTACCGGTTCTTCCGCAGCCAGTCTGTCTGCGGCTTGAGGTACCGGTAAATAATATCGCATTTCTCATCCTGGAAACTCCAGGGAATGACAAGAACAGTATCGCCTTCCCGTATCCATTGCCGTTTCTTTATCTTTCCTTTGATCCGGCCCATGCGGGGGACTCCGTCAATGCACTGGACACGGATGTGATTTGCCCCCATCATCGTTTCGGCCCGGGCGAACTGCTCATTGTTCCATCTCTTTGGCAGCCGTACACGGCAGACCGGCGTACCATCAGGGTTTAATGCATTCGGATCTGCTGCACCTGTATCTTCTTTCCTGTGAAAACCACTCATTCAACCAACTACGTACGCACTACAGGTGATGGCTGACATGTTGAAGGTATGTATGGAGGGCGGCCGGGCACTCGGAAAATGTCCCATGGCTCTACGATGCAGGAAAAAAGCAGGAGTCGTGCGGACCGGCTCAAGATTCCCCGGCCGGGCCCGGTACCCGTGCCATGACAGAAACCTCTTTTTAGCCCACAGACCAATTGTCACTCATCACAGCAGAGCGATGAATGCGTACGGATCAGCTGTCAAGGCTGGTGGTGCCCCGCGACAGATCATGACGGGGCGGCATCATTCCGGATATCATACTTTTCTGTCATGATCGAAACGATCCACGGTGCGGCCGTTGTAATAACCGGCGTAGTGGTGCCCGGTGTTTTTTCCCGTAAATGAGAGGGGAACCAAACCGGGGAATACTTAATAAAAAACGAGGCAGGAAATGTCACAACAGCTTGGCGGACAGCCAATTATTATCCTGAGACAGGGAACAACAAGGAACCGGGGCGAGGAAGCCCAGAACTGCAACATCACCGCCGCAAAGGCAGTGGGAAACGCGGTCCGTTCAACTCTCGGGCCCAAAGGGATGGACAAGATGCTCATCGACAGCATGGGTGACGTAGTTATCACAAACGACGGCGCTACTATCCTCAAAGAGATGGACATCGAGCACCCGGCCGCAAAGATGATGGTCGAGATTGCAAAGACTCAGGACGATGAGGTCGGCGACGGCACGACATCCGCCGTGGTCCTGGCTGCGGAACTCTTAAAAAACGCAGAAGACCTTCTCGAACAGCACGTCCACCCGACCGTGATCGCGGAAGGATACCGTCAGGCGGCGGCAAAGTCACTGGAGATCCTCTCCGATATCGCGATCACCGTAAAACCGGGGGACTATGCAATGCTTGAAAAAGTCGCTGAGACAGCGATCAGCGGCAAAGGGGCGGAGGCGTACAAAAAACTGCTCTGCAATATTGTCGTAAAAGCGATCACAAATGTTACCGATCCCGATGGCACTGTTGATATAAAGCACGTGAACGTGCAGAAGAAGACCGGAGGCGCCGTTGAGGATACCGTGCTTATCGAGGGCATGGTCATCGACAAGGAACGGGCGAACCCGGGGATGCCAAAGGCAGTCAACAACGCAAAAATCCTGCTCCTTAACGCCGCTCTCGAATACAAAAAGACGGAGGTCTCCGCAAAGATCAATTTCACCCGGCCAGACCAGGTACAGGCGTTTCTTGACGAGGACGAGCAGATGGTCCACGCTCTTGCAGAGAAGGTTATCGCAAGCGGGGCTACGGTGCTGTTCTGCGGAAAAGGCATTGACGATGTCGCCCAGCATTATCTTGCAAAAGCCGGGATTTTTGCCGTGCGCCGGGTAAAAAAGAGCGATCTGGAGAATCTTTCCCGCGCCACCGGGGCATCAATTGTCAACAGTCTCGATGCAGTCACACCGGCCGATCTCGGGGCTGCCGGTCTTGTGGAGGAGAAGAAGTTCTCCGGCGATGAGATGATCACGATCTCGAAATGCAAAAACCCAAAAGCAGTCTCCATCGTTATCCGGGGCGGGTCCGACCATATTATCGATGAGATCGAACGCGCCCTCCATGATGCACTCATGGTCACGAGCGTTGTCGTGCAGGACAAAAAAGTTGTTGCCGGTGGCGGGGCACCTGAGATCGAGCTCTCGCTCCAGCTGCACCGGTACGCTGCGACCATCGGGGGCCGGAACCAGCTCGCGATTGAGGCATTCGCAAAGGCGCTCGAGGTCATCCCGCATGCGCTCGCAGAAAACGCCGGCCTTGACGCAATCGATATGATTGTCGCAATCCGGGCGGCGCACGAATCGGGGAAGAAGACCTTCGGCCTCGATGTGTACGAGGGTAAACCGGTCGATATGCAGAAAGCCGGTGTTATCGAGCCCTTAAAGGTGAAGACACAGGCCGTGTCAAGTGCTGCCGAGGCTGCGGTCATGATCCTGCGCATCGATGACGTCATTGCATCGTCGCAATCCGGTACCCCGGGAGGGATGCCCCACGGCGGTATGGGAGGGATGCCGCCTGGGATGGGCGGCGATTAGGTATGCACCGTGCCCAGGCACTCTTCCGGGCCGGCCGGCGATCCGTATGAGCGTCCTTGTAAAATTCAGGCATACCGGGATGTTCCATTCCGGGGACTCCCTGTCCATTGATCTCGATAAAATTTCTGAATTTAAGATAACCCGACAGCGCAATACCTGTGAACTCCTTGCTATCACCCCGGAAAACCACCAGCCCGATAAGCCGTATGTGATCGCAACGAGGGAACGGGAATACCAGTTACAGGAAATCGTAACCGATCTCCAGCAGTTAAAAAAGGAAAACAAGGATCTCATCTACGAGATAACCGATACCGAAGTTCACCGGGTAAAAAAAGCATAATTTATTGGATCCGGTTCATTCTTTTTTGTGCAGATTTTCCCGACGCACATGGGTTATTGCATCATCGGACAGCTCGACAAGCGAGCTGCCACCGACGGGACAATGCAGGGTCAATTTCCTCTTCATTTCCCTCTTATTCCCTTTTGCAGACAGGACAGTAGTTCATGGCATCACGGGCGCAATCCTCGTATTTTCACGGGCCGCGGTTTCCTGCCCGGTTTTTTTAAGATTCACAATTCCTTTACCGGTACATACGTGGTGCTACCCGAGATCACCCGGGAATCCGGTACGCGTATCCGGTATTTCATCTGAGACGCGTTTTTGTGGAACACGGATGTGTACTTTGTTAACAGGACAGGCCGGCCCATGGTGAAAACCCGGGATATCTTCTTTCAGGCCACCCGGAAAAACCAGATGAGAATGATACACACGACCGCACCACCGCTCCAGAACCACCACGCCTTCCAGACCGGGCGGGGTTCGGTAAAATTATACCAGCTCAAATCGTCTGCGTCCCTTCCCATGAACCATTCCACCCAGGAGTTGGTCATGGAACAAGCCCGCATTCTGCCAGCGTCATGCCGAAAGGAAAAAGCCGGCCAAAGGGTTTTTTCCCAGGAGTTCTCACCGGACCGGTGACAGGACCTGGTATCATCAGAGCATCCCCCGCGCCTGATCGATCAGCTCTATCGTGTAACGGTGGGGATAATCGGTTTTCTTGAAGGGCGCTGTCCCCATGATGTAAAAACCAAAACGGGTTTCCCGGATCCGGTTGGTGTAAAGAAAATCCAGCATGGCACTGATTGACCGGGAGGATTTCCATGACAGGTGATGAAATTGTGAAATGTCCCGTGCGGTAACCACAGCCCGGGTGATATGATTCGTGAGCATATACGCACAGATGAGATGAGCACAGGTATATCTCCGCCCTGAATCTGTCCGCCTGTGTCCCATTTCCGGCTCCTGTCCTCTCATTTCTTATGCCTCATTGGGCCATCAGGGGATATAGGTACGTATTGCCGACAGATTTTCTAAAAAAGCGAGAATCGTTCCCGGAATTTCAGAGCCGGGGTACCTGCACTTACCTCACCACAATATCATACACCGCATGCCACTGCCCGGGCGAGTACGACCGCACCACCCTTTCTGTCACGAGAAAACCGCCCAGCTCTTTAACCCGGGCCAGGTGCTCACCTTCCTTTGAAACGAGTGAATAGAAATGGATCGTACCCCCGGGCCGCACGAGCCGGAACGCTTCCGGTAAAAATTCCGTGCCGGCAAGCGGGAGGTTCATGATGATCCGGTCAAACTTCCACGGCAGGATTTTTTCGAGCCGCCGGGCATCCGCGAGCACGGGAATTACATTTGCCACCCGGTTCTTCCGGATGTTTTCGATCATCAAAAGGATTGCCTGCGGGTTTAAGTCCGCTGCCACCATGAGCGACGCACGCGGGGCAAGCGTGATCGCAAACGGCCCGACACCGGCAAACATATCGAGTACGCGTTCCCACTCACATACCTGCTCAAACACACGCTGCCGTTCAGTCGAGAGCCGGGCCGAGAAGTAGGCGCCGGCAAGATCGACGACAAACCGGTGTCCGTGCTCAACGACTTCCGTCCGGGTTGTTGGCGTCCCGGCAAGCACTGCGTATTTCCGGGTCCGGTACTCCCCCGAGACCTGGCTTTCCGGGAAGAGCACCGTGTGAAGCGAGGGACGGGAGGCAAGGATTAGTGCCGCCCCGTCGGGATCGTTCTCCTGCATGATCGCGATCCCGCCAACCTGCTCGTGCCGGGGGAGCTCGATGCGGCCCGGCTGCTCCTCGAAAACGTACCGTGCAGCACCATCCCGTTCCACAAGCACCGGGAAGACAAGCCCGTCGCCATCGTGAAGCACTTTAAGCGTGACATCGAGCGCCTCCTCACCGATAAGCGCCTGCCGCGTCTCCTCGCCCTGCCGGACCGGCACCCTCACGCCCCACTGTTCAACTGTCATTTACGGAACCACTGCACTCATAACATTATACGTGTAACATTTATTCATGGCTGGTGATGACGGGCACCGGAACGCGGCGGGGTTGGGGGTTGGCCCCGACCGCGAGAAAGAGGGAAAGATCCATACCAAACTCAGGGCAGGTTCGCTTAAGCTCTACGAACTTGAAAAGCAGATTGCTCCGGTCGATGCCGTCCGGGTACGGCGGGAATTCATCGAGCACGAGACCGGGACAACGCTTGAGAATATCGGCATCTTCTCCATCGATGTCAACCGGGCGGCAACGAGGAACTGCGAGAACATGATCGGCGCCGTGCAGGTGCCGGTCGGGGTTGCCGGGCCGCTTGCCGTCAACGGCGAGTTCGCGAAAGGTGTGTTCTGGCTGCCGCTTGCGACGACCGAAGGCGCACTGGTCGCGTCGGTGAACCGTGGGGCGAGCGCGATCACGAAAGCCGGCGGCGCAGAGGTGCGGATCCTGCACGATGGCATGACCCGGGCACCGGTCTTTGCCGCGGAAAGCGTCGGACACGCGAAAAAGGTTGCCGACTGGGCCGAGGCCCACGAAAAGGAACTCGCCGCAATAGCACAGACTACCACCACCCACGGGGAGATGACCGGCCTTGTCACTTTTATCGCGGGCACGAGCGTCTTTGTAAGGCTCGAATTCGACACGAAAGACGCGATGGGCATGAACATGGTCACCATCGCAAGCGCGAAGATTGCAGACGAGATCGCAAAGGCGACCGGCGCCCGGCTCATCGCGCTCTCGGGGAACATGTGCACCGACAAGAAACCAGCGGCGATCAACGGCATCATGGGCCGGGGGCGCAGCGTGGTTGCCGGCATCGCGCTCTCTCACGAACTAATTGAGAAAGTCTTCAAGACCGATGCAAAGACGATGGTCGAGGTCAACTACCGGAAAAACCTCATCGGCTCGGCCCGGGCCGGTTCCATGGGCTTCAACGCCCACGCGGCCAATGTGGTTGCCGCGATGTTCATCGCCTGCGGGCAGGACGCCGCCCACGCGATTGACGGCAGCACCTGCATGACCACGATCGATGCAACTGAGACCGGCGTGTATGTCGCGGTCACGCTCCCCTCGCTCCCGGTGGGCACGGTTGGCGGCGGGACGGGTGTCGACACCCAGAACGAGTGCCTGAGAATCCTCGGTGTCGCCGGCGGCGGGACGCCCCCGGGCGCAAACGCAAAGAAACTCGCCGAGATCATCGGGGCTGGCGTGCTTGCCGGGGAACTCTCGCTTATCGGCGCACTTGCCGCCCAACACCTCGCCCGCGCCCACCAGGAACTGGGCCGGGGACAGAAACGGTGAGAGATAACAGGTTCCGGAAATCGGGGGGAGAAACCTGGAGGTTCACATCCCCTCCTAGGATCTGATTGAAATGAGAGAGGGCTCCCCGCCTCAAGGCCCCTCCGGGGCACGGCGGGGCAAGGGACGTTTTTAGGATTTTTTTTCTCGTTACTTGATCCGTCGCGGGGGCGTCCCTTCGGGGCGACCGCAATCATCATAAATGTCAGACAGGAAAACAACTTCAATTTCGATTCCGGCTCTCATGAAGAAGTTCAGCCCCCCTCTTGCGCCGCCAGTCCCCCGAGGGGGACGGGGCGCATAGCGATGCCTCGGCATTACCTGTATCGGGGGCACACATAGGTACAGGTAATACGGCACCATCGCAACCGGGGGATGCCCGAGCGGCGGGGGCGGAGGCTTGCCGGAGCCCCCAAGAGCGGCAATGAAAATCTAGTTTCAGGTTTATCGAACTTTTGGTGGATGTTACACAATCACCAAAAAAAATAATCCTGGTGAGACCAATTCTCTCTAGAACCGGAACCACTTCATCATGACAAGCGCGTCCTCTCCGTTTTTATAGTAGCCGCCGATCTGATAGACGTTTTCGTACCCGAGCCGCCGGTAGAAGTTCTGGGCAGGAGCATTTGACTCCCGGACTTCGAGCTGGGAGCCGGTTGCCATCTCCAGCGCGAACTGGTGTTCGAGCCGGATCACGAGTGCTCGTCCGATCCCCCGCCGCTGGAACCGGGAACTGACGGCAAAATTGCAGATATGGCCATAGATATTTTCTCCCGTGTCCTCAAGCGCCCCGACAATAAATCCCGTGACCTGCCCGTTGCTTACCGCCACAAAGAAGGTCGTCGGGTAATAGGAGAGCGCTTCGGCGAATGTCGCCTTGTCCCACACATCGACAAACGCTTCGAGTTCGAGCGCGTAGATTGCGTCAACATCCGCAGGGCCTGCCCTCCTGATGAAAGGATGGGCCGGCGGGGGGATAACATCGTTGGATCGGATCATGGGAACGGGTCCTTTTACTGTGCAGTATATCCTGTTGCCTGCCGCGTACAATAAGAGTTGCGCCGCGGGGCGGCCCGCATGGGATGGTCGGGCCGTGCGGGTCTTTGATTATATATGTGACCGCGCCCAATTATGTGAGATAGAACGCCCTCGCCCGGGGGCTGGTTGGTATCATGGTAACAATCTATCGTTTTGCCGCGGTGCGCCCCGCACCCGGTGAGGCCCAGTCAATTGCAGCCGTCCCGTATGATGTTGTGACCGCTGAAGAGGTGCGTGCGATCATCAAAGCAAACCCGGACAGTTTCCTGACGGTAAGCCGGTCCGACGCGGAACTCCCGGACCTCCCCCCGCATGACGACCGGGTCTACGAGCGGGCCCGGGACAATTTCCGTGCTCTCATCGCAAGCGACCGGATGAAAAAGGATGACCGGCCCGCGATGTACGTGTACCGGATCCGGCAGGACGGCGACACGTTTGTCGGCCTGTGCTGCTGCCTTGATACCGACGATTACCGCACCAACAGGATCCGGCGCCACGAGCTGACCCGGTACGACAAGGAAGAGGACCGGACCCGGCACATCGGGGCAGTCAAGGCCCATGACGGCCCGGTCGTGCTCCTGTACCGGGATGCAGACAACATTTTCTCATACATCGAATCGCTGATTGCAGGAGACAGAAAGCCGGATGCGGAAGTAACAACCCCGCAGGGTGGCACCCACCAGATCTTTGCCATCACCGACCCCCATGCACTTGACGGGATCGAGCGCCGGTTCAGGAACGTGGCAAACCTTTATATTGCGGACGGCCACCACCGGGCAAAGGCGGCGGTCAACCTCGCGGACCGAAAAAAGGCTTCAGGAGAGCCCGCGGATGGCGAGATCGGCCGGTTCATGGGCGTGCTCTTTGCCCACGATCGGGTAAAAATCCACGGGTACAGCCGGCTCCTGACCGACCTCGGTAAATACACGCCGGAAACATTCCTTGCCGAACTCGGGAAGCGGTATACGGTCACCCAGTACGGCACGGTGGACGGGAGGGGGTATAATATCCGGCCGCACATCACCCACCCGGAAAAATACCATGTCACGCACCTCTATCTTGAAGGAAAATGGTACGAGTGCACGCGGCCGGTTGATCCGTCTGCCGGGCCGCTTGACGTGCTGGACGTCGCGGTGCTCCAGAAACAGGTGCTCGAAGGGATGTTCGGCATCACCGATCCCCGGGGCGACGCCCGGCTCCAGTACCTCGGCGGTGCCCGGCCGGTTGCCGATCTCGAAAAACTTGTGGACGCCGGGAAGTACCGGCTCGCGTTTGCGATGCAGCCGGTCCGGGTCGGGACGGTGCTGTCGATTGCCGATTCAGGCGGGGTCATGCCGCCAAAGTCCACGTGGTTTGAGCCGAAACTCTTGAGCGGGCTCGTCATCCACCCGTTTGACTAACCCCGCAAAAATCAGACCCTGAACCTTTATCGTTTTTGCCGCCCGAGGGTCTATGATATGATCACCCTCGCACTCCCAAAAGGCAGCCTCGAAGTGCAGACGCTCCAGCTCTTCAAGGAGGCCGATCTCGAAGTCAGGCGCACGGACCGCGACTACAGCCCCCGTATCGATGACCCCCGTATCGGCAAGATAAAGATCCTGCGCCCGCAGGAGATCCCGACCTATGTGGACAAAGGCTATTTTGACCTCGGCATCTCCGGCCTCGACTGGGTCCGTGAGACCGGTGCGGACGTGGTCGAGGTGGCGGCCCTCACGTACAGCAAGACCGGGGAGGGCAACGTAAAGATCGTGATCGCCGTCCACCGCGACGAACCCATAGAGAGTGCCGCACAGATCCGTCCCAACAGCCGCGTGACCACGGAATACCCCGAGCTCACAAAGAAATTTTTCGCAGACCTCAATATCCCCGTCCAGCTCTTCCACTCGTACGGCGCATCGGAGGCGAAGGTGCCCGACCTCATGGACGTGGTCGTAGACCTGACCGAAACGGGAACGACGCTGCGGAAAAACAGCCTCAAGATCATCGGCCAGATCATGGAGTCGCACACGGTGATCATCGCGAACAGGGCGGCTTGGGCGGACTCTGAAAAGCGGCGGGAGATTGAAGAGATAAAGACCCTGCTCTTCGGGGTACTCGAAGCCCGGCACAAGGTGCTCCTCACGATGAACGTGCCGACCGCTTCACTGGAGAAGATTGTATCAGCGCTCCCCGCGATGAAAAAACCCACGGTCAGCCGGCTCCACGGGATCGAGTACTACAGCGTCCAGACCGTGGTGCAGAAAAGTACGGTCAATGAACTGATCCCGAAACTGAAGAGGTGCGGGGCGGAGGATATCCTGGAGATCCCGATTGCGAAGATCGTGGTGTGAACGAATCGTTCTCGTTTTATCCGGGATTTCCAAGTCTTACCCGCTCCTGTGCAAAAATTCGCAGTTCCTCTGGATGAGGAGGGGCCGGCAATACTAGGTGGATTTGTTCAAAAGACGACCGGATATCTCTGACCCCCCCCACGGGGAATCCGCCCTGGATATAAAAACCAACATTTATATCCATTTACCCGTCTATAGGCCTTTAATGAAACTGATGCACTGCACAAGCCTGTTCTTTCTGGCAGCCGGTCTGGTCGTAGTACTGTGCCTTTGTGCGGCATGTATCTCCGGTCCGTCTGAACAGAACCAGATTGTCGTTAACAACACACCGGTAACCAACGGAGGATTCGTGCAGATCGCAGGAACCAGCAGCCTGCAGAAATCCTTCACGCTTGAAGATGCAGCATCTGCCGTGATCGGAAACTACCAGGATCAGGTAAACGGTAGTTCGCAGAACCTCCCGTTCTATTACATCCGGGGGGAGAATGTGGATACATCAGGACATGCTGAACGCTGGATCTTTGGAGTTCGGGAGGGAAAGATCGCCTCCCTGCTGGTATATGATCATACGGGAGTTGCAAGGATTGCCTGGCAGGAGGATGGGCTGCCGGATCAGGAAATCAATATCGCGGGTATCCTGTCACCAGCCGACATAATTACTATCGCAAATTCCGGAAATCAAACCACTGCAGGTAACCTTACACTCGAAATTTCCCGAGGAGAATACACGGTAACGGAACCTTCAGGTTCACATCCCCGGGAATATCTCATCAATGCAACCACAGGAGTGTTGATTACGACCCATGACTGATGATGCCGGAAACCTGTCTATTGATTTTTTGGCAGGTTTTACCATCTTCATGATTGCGTTTATCTATGTAGCGACCTTGGTCCCGAGCCTCTTTATCGGTCTCCAGAGCAGGACTATCGATTATGACGCAGTGGCCTACCGGACCGGTGTTATTCTGGTAGAAGATCCCGGGATGCCGTACAATCCCTCATGGGAAACTAAAACCGATGCCCAGAAATATGATGTGCTGCGGTTCGGGCTTGCGGTGTCAAAAGATACCCCAAACATCCTTTCGCAAGCAAAAGTAAACCGGTTCTTCTGCAGTACATGGAGTTCTGATGATTACCGGTCGCGGGCCATTTTCGGGGACTACCCGTACTCTTTCAATATCGCAATTAAGAAGACAGGAGATACTGTTCCGCTAACGGTCGGAGATACCATACCTGACGATTACGGGTATATCCGGAGAGTGGTGGAACTGAAAGGTACCAGCAACGCCACGATCGGGATCTCCAGTATCAACGCATATAACTACTACTCCGTTGACAACGTATCGAGTGATGTTTTCTCCATCCATTTAAACTTTACAAACCTTTTAAGTGATGTCACGAATCCGGCGTACCAGATAAATCCCTACACGGATCAGATCATGATTAACATCACCAATCCGGATACCAAAGTAACACCTCCCGCAGCTGCTGTCACGACTCTGTCTGCCATTCAGATTTGCCGGATTAAACCTATACCTCCCACCCCCACCCCGCCCCCTGTCTGCTTCTCAAACTTTTCCACGCCCATCATCGATAACATACCCGTATTTGGTCTTCCGTACCCCATCAAAAACAATGTTTCCATTATCATCCCGCCGGGATTTATCACCACCGACATGGCAGATGCCAATACCCAGTTGTATTTCAACCTGACATTCAACCACTACGGTGCGAATGGGGCCCCCTCCCTTGAAAAAGGATATCTTAACAGCACGGTGAGCGGTCCCTTTAATTACAATTACGACCCGGTCAACGTCACCCTGCCGAAATTGCAGGATGGCGTGCTGGAGGTGGCGGTATGGTCGGGCGGGGCTATTACCCAAGTTTCTCCTACCACCACCTATCCGCTCACAGGAGTATCGATCACCTACACGACTCCTCAGGTCGGAAGTACGCTGACAGCAGCTCTGACACCTTCAGCTGCAACCGCAACCTATCAGTGGCTGAAGTCTGCAACATCAGGCGGCACATACACCGCCATCTCGGGAGCAACATCAAGCACCTACTCACCGGTTGCCGGTGATGTCGGCTACTACATTGAGGTTGTTGCCACCGGCTCAGGCAGTTACTCCGGCTCTGTCACCAGTACAGCGGTAGGCCCGATCACGACCCCGATCACTGCAGTATCGATCTCCGGGACGGTTGCTGTCAATAGCATACTGACAGCTGCAGTGACACCCTCGGGGGCAACCGCAACCTATCAGTGGCAGGAATCTGCAACATCAAGCGGCACATACACCGCCATCTCGGGAGCAACCTCGAGCACCTACTCACCGGTTGCCGGTGATGTCGGCCACTACATTGAGGTTGTTGCCACCGGCTCAGGCAGTTACATTGGCACCGTCACCAGTGCGGCAGTAGGCCCTGTGCCATCCAGTGACACCACCCTGAGCGGCCTGACAGTCAGTCAAGGAACGTTGAGTCCGACGTTTGCCTCCAGCACCGTGACCTACACCGACAGTGTAGCCAACAGTGTAACGAGCATGACGGTAACGCCAACGGTTAACACGGCCGGCGCGACCGTCAAAGTCAACGGCAACACAGTAGCCAGCGGATCGGCCAGCAGCGCGATCTCCCTGAGCGTAGGCTCGAACACCATCACAGTTGTAGTCACCGCCCCGGACGGCACGACCACCCAGAACTACGTCATCACCGTAACCCGGGCAACAGCTGCGACGGCTATCACTTCGGCAGGAGTAACAGGATTTGTGGCACCGGCAAAAGGTGCAACACCAGAGGTCGTCGGTTCATTAGTATCCGGCGCACCGACACAGTATACCGTAACAAGCCTGACCTGGTCGCCAACCGACAGTCCCTACAAAGCATCAACAGTGTACACGGCGACAGTCGTGCTCACCTCTGCCACCGGCTACACATTCTCGACAGCAATAACCCCGACAGTTAATACCGGAACGCCCTCATCAGGAACAGTAACTGGAACAGGAAGCGGCAACACGCTTACCTTTACGGTAACCTTCCCGGCAACCGCTGCGACGACTATTACAACAGCAGCGATCTCCGGAGTAACCGCACCGGTAGCAGGAGCAACCCCGGTTACGACAATTGCGGATAACGGCCAGTATTCAGGCACGATAACCTGGTCGGGAAGTCCATCTACCTTCGCAGCAGGGACAACCTACACCGCGACCATCACGCTGACCGCTGACTCCGGGTATACCTTCACGGGAGTAACTGCGAACTTCTTCACCGTTGCAGGATCTACTTCGGCAACCAACCCTGTGAATAGCGGAGTTGTAACCGCCGCATTCCCGAAAACGGCGACGACTGTTACAACAAAAGCGATCTCCGGAGTAACCGCACCGGTAGCAGGAGCAACACCGGTTACGACAATTGCGGATAA
>NZ_PMZU01000042.1 GCF_003170075.1 Methanoregula sp. | reverse complement strand
CACCATTTCCATTCCCGTTAATCACGTGACCCATACCGTCAAACACTACGTTGTCGACCGTGATCCCGATCGCCGGTGACGTGATGTTGACAATGTCGTTCTGCAGGTAATATATGCCGGGGGTGGTGATGTATCCGGGCCCGGTCACCTGGTTCACGGATGCCGGAACATGTAACGGCAACTGGTCGGTTCCGCCGGGTAGGTCATACGCATCGTCACAGATACCGTTGTTATCGGAATCCCCGTGACTCTGCGAGAAGCCCAGACCGTCCGGTTGCGCCCAGTAGTTCCCGCCGATCCATGACCCGCCCACAATGTTCGTGCCGGCAGTCAGCGTGGTGTTCCAGATATCCCCGGATGTTCCCCCATTCGCGATATTGTTGACGTTGTTGAAATAGTTGTTATAGATCGTGTTATCATTGGCGGAGTTGAGATAAATCCCGGACTGCGAGTTTCCCGTCACCCGGCTGTCGGTCAGGGTCATGTCATTGGTAGATGATAGCCCAATCCCATAGGCATTCGAACTGGCATTGACACCTTCAATCGTGCCGTACTGGGTGTTCTGGTACGAGATGCCATAATACCAGTCCGTTACCGTGACGTTCCGCACGGTGACATTGGCCTTCGTGACCAGGATCCCGGTCGTCCCGCCGCTCCCAAGACCCTGGACCGTATGACCCATACCGTCGAAAACCACGTTGCCGGACGTGATCTGGATGCTCGTTCCCGATGAATCCGCCAAAATGTCGTTCTGCAGGTAATATATGCCAGGCGTGGTGATGTAGCCGGGCCCGGTGATGAGGTAATTAATTCCCGTAGTGACGTTGATTGACCCAACATTTGTCGTCATGTCGCTCCCGGCACTGTTCGTTGCCGTGAGGTTGACCGTGTAGAGGCCGGCGGTAGTGTAGGTATAGGTCACATTCTGTGAAGTGGAGAAAATACCGTCGCCGAAACTCCAGTTCCATGCAGTCGGGGTGTTAGTCGAAGTATCGTTGAACTGGACCGTCAGCGGGACGGTGCCGGAGGTGCTGTTGGCGGTGAAGCTGGCGACCGGTATTGATCCGGTAACGTTTGTCAGCGGCAGCCAGTCACCGCCGGTGGTAATATTGCCACTGGCGGAGTATGGCAGGAGTGTATCCCCGATCCCGTCGCTATCGGTATCGACACCGGCATAATCGCTCCAGAAGTTACCCCCGAGATAGGGGCCTCCGATAATATTGGTGCCCAAAGTTCTCGTTGTATTATATATGTTCATACCGACAGGATCCCGCACGTTTTGCGTGTTATTGAAATAGTTATTGTAAATCGTCGCGTTGGATGCACCCGCCGATATGCCAAGCCCGACAGGACTGAATTCGATCGTGTTGCCGTAGATGGTGGAATTGAATGACGCATTCAGCGAAAGGCCCCGCTGGGCATTGCCGATGAGAACATTTCCGCCAATGGTTGTTTCATTTGAATTCCTGACAGCAATACCATGGGCTGTATTATTGACAGCTATGTTGGAGAAGATCCGTGTACCGGTTGCATTGATAATAGCAAAACCGTGATTGTAGTTCAGGCTTGCGTTGTTAGCGAGAATCTCATTGTCCTGAAGATCTGCAGGCAGGCCGTTCAGGTTGATCCCGTTATTGGTGTTGTTGAAGGCAGTGTTGCCCGAGAGCGTGTTGTTGTTGGCTTCCTCGTAGAGCGTAATACCATTGTTCGAGTTGAAACTTGCATCACACGATGAGATTGTGTTGTTGTCCGAGGGTCCATAGGGATACGTGGATGTAAACCCGTCGGAATTTGCCCGGACAACAATCCCATTGATGTTGAAGTCTGCCGTGTTCCCCCATAGGGTGTTGTTAATGGATTCTGCCTCCAGTACCAACCCGGTCCCGTTGTTCTGTTCAAATGTACTGGACCGGACGGTGCTATCTCTTGCAGCATAGAGCCAGATACCGACGGCACTGTTCCCGTTAGCAGTGACGCCGTTCAGGGTGTTATAGTCGGATCCCTCAAGAATTGCAACACCAACACGGTTCAAGGATGCATTGTCCTGAACCAGCGTAATCGAGGATGTATTGTCAAGCGTTATCCCTTCCATCTCGCTGAAGAGGACAGTTGCATTTTCAATGGTCCCTCCCATCACATTCTCATACGCAATGCCCCGGTTCCAGTTTGTGAGGGTCAGGTTCCTCACCGTGACATTGCTGATGATGGCAGGGTATGCAGTTGTTCCGATACCCAGACTGTCCGGGGTCCCGTTGAGCGTATAGCCGCCTCCGCTGATCAGGACATCGGATGACTGGATATTAATGCAGGTACTTCCCGGTGTGCCCTGGACGTCACCGCGAAGCAGATAGGTTCCCGGCGAAGTGATCACGGTACAACTTGCTCCGTCCCATCCGGCCGGAGTTACATTGATGTACGCGACTTTCCGCGTGCTGTTATATCCGCCGGCGTTGTATGCCTGCAACGCTACCGGGTAGATCCCCGGTGTGGTGTAGGTATGCGACGGGTTCTGATCCGATGATCCGGTTGGCATAAGCTGCCACACGTCATCAAAGTACGTAGACATGCCAATACCACCCCTTCCTCCCATCAGTACAATGCTGCCATCCGGCATCGGCACAGAAGCGAATAATTGACGTCCTGGCCACCCGGCACTCGCGTTCACCCGGGTCCACGTAGCTCCGTCATCCGTCGACCGCCACACGTCATTGAAAGATGGATAGCCGCCGTCAGTACCGCCCATAAGCACGATGCTGCCGTCCGGCATCACTACACTACTCATACCGGCTCGTGCCGACCACCCGGCACTCGCATTCACTTCGGTCCATGTAACGCCGTTATCCCACGATTGCCACACGTCATTTGCATAGCCCATGTCGGCATCACCGCCCATTAGCACGATGCTGCCATCCGGCATCACTACGCTACTTTGATCTTGTCGTCCCGACCATCCCGAACTCGCGTTTATCTCCGTCCATGTTTTACCATTATCTATCGACCGCCATGTGTCATTCCTTCTGGGGGGGAAGCTGCTGCCGTCATTACCTCCCATTAGAATGATGCTGCCATCAGGCATTGCCACACTGGTGAGATCGGACCGTGCCGACCACCCGGCACTCGCGTTCATCTCTGTCCAAGTTGCACCCTCATCCGTCGACCGCCACGTGTCATTCTTATTACCGTCGCTACTGCTATAACCGCCCATCAGCACGATGCTGCCGTCCGGCATCACTACACTGGTGGCATCTTGTCGAGGTTTCCACCCGCCATCAGCATTTACATCCGTCCATGTAGCACCCTTATCCATCGACCTCCAGGTGTCACCACGAACGTTAGAGCCGCTGTCAGCACCACCCATCAACACAATAGTGCCGTCTGGCATCGCAACGCTGGTCTGTTGGGCTATTCCTCCCGGGGGTCCAAAGGCACTTGCGTTTACCTCAGTCCACGGCTGCGTGTAGTTCTCGTCACCGAAGAACCATGCCCAGCCGGTTAGAGTGTTCAATGATTGATCGGTAAACGAGACCGACAGTGGTGCTGGACCGGAAGTGACGTTGGCAACAAAGTTCGGGAGGGGTGCCGGAACATGGACCGTGATATAATTCGTCAGTACAGAGAGGTTCGACCCACCGGCATTGGTGGCATTCAGGCTGACGGTATAGCTGCCAACTGAGGTGTAGGTATGCGTCGCGTTCTGGAGCGTTGAGAAGCTGTTGTCGCCGAAACTCCAGTTCCACGAAGTCGGAGATCCAGTTGAGGTGTCGTTGAACTGAACGGTCAGTGGGACTGAGCCTGATGTGACGTTGGCCATGAAGTTGGCAATGGGGGTGGTAATGCCTCCTGTTACATTGACATATCCGACCTTCAGAGTGCTGTTGTACCCGCCGCTGTTATATGCCTGCAGCGCGACGGTGTAGTTCCCCGCTGTGGTGTACGTGTGGCCCGGGTTCTGATCCGATGACCCGGCCGGCTGGAGCCGCCATACGTCATTTCTTGTACTGCCATCATACCCCCCTGTAAGCACAATACTGCCATCAGGCATCGCTACACTGCTGTGGCCAAATCGTGCCGACCACCCGGCGCTCGCGTTTATCGGCGTCCAGGTTGCGCCATCATCCGTGGATCGCCACATGTCATTCGTATTACCGTTTGCGTCAGAACCGCCCATCAACACGATGCTACCATCAGGCATCGCTACACTACTATGATAGTGTCTCGCCGTCCAACCTGAACTTGCATTTACCTCCGTCCAGGTTGCACCGTTATCTGCCGACCGCCACGTGTCATTATAATTGAGGGGACCGTAATAACCGCCTGTCAAAACAATGCTGCCGTCTGGCATTGCCACGCTGCTCTGACCGGATCGAACTGTCCAGCCCGAACTTGTATTCATTTCGTTCCAGGTCACGCCTTTATCTGTTGACCGCCACGTGTCATTTTTAGAACCATCGATGTCCCAACCGCCCATCAGTACGATGCTACCATCAGGCATCGCTACGCCACTAAATTCAGAACGTGTCGACCACCCGGAACTTGTATTTATTTCGTTCCAGGTCACGCCTTTATCTGTTGACCGCCACGTATCGTTCACTTGGGAGCCCCCGGCAGTACCGCCCATCAGCACTATACTGTCATCGGGCATCGCTACACTGCTGAATTCAGAACGTGCTGACCATCCGGCGCTCCCGGTCTGCTGCGCCCAGGTAGCGCCATTATCTGTTGATCGCCACACGTCATTCGATGAAAAACCGCCCATCAGCACGATACTGCCATCCGGCATCACTACACTGCTGTGACCAAATCGTGCCGGCCACCCGGCACTCCCGTTCATCTCCGTCCACGGCTGCGTGTAATTCTCGTCGCCGAAGAACCAGGCCCAGCCGGTGGGGCTGTTCAGCGATTGATCGGTGAATGAGACCGGCAGTGGTGCTGTACCGGAGGTAACGTTAACCGTGAAGTCGGAGATTGGCCGGGGTACCGTAGCGACAATATAATTTGTTCGGAGCAGTGTATTCGATCCGAAGGCATTAGTCGCGTTCAGGCTGACGTTAAAGGTTCCGGTATATCCATAGGTATAAACCGGGTTCAGTGAGTTGGAGAAATTACCGTCACCGAATGACCAGTTCCATGATGTAGGAGAACCGGTTGAGGTGTCGTTGAACTGCACGGTCAGCGGGGCAGAACCATAGGTGACATTGGCCGTGAACCCTGCGACCATAGTTAAATTCCCTTGGGAAAACACCTGGATCCGGTCGTTGCCACTATCTACGACATACACATTTCCAGCAGTATCGACCGCTATCCCATTTGGATATTCAAACTGCCCGGGATTGCTGCCAGATGTTCCCCACTGGGCAAGACACGTGCCGTCTGAACTGAACTTCACAATCTGGTTGTTGTTATCTTCTGTAACATACACATTTCCGGAAGAATCCACCGTGACACCGATGGGTAGCGAGATCTCATTGTAACTGCCTGGTATACCCCACTGGGCAAGATACGTGCCGTCTGAACTGAACTTCTGGATCCGGCAGTTGCCAGTATCTGCGACATACACATTTCCCACTGAATCGACCGCTATCCCCTTTGGATATTCAAACTGCCCGTCGCCACTTCCGGTGGATCCCCACTGAGAGAGATACGTGCCTGACGGATCGAATATTTGCACGCGGTTGTTGTTTGTATCCATGACATACACATTTCCGGAAGAATTGACCGCGATACCTTCTGGGAACCCAAACTGCCCCGGATTGCTGCCATAATATCCCCATTGGGAGAGGTACATACCTGACGGATCGAATATTTGCACGCGGTTGTTGTAACTATCTGCGACATACACATTTCCCACTGAATCGACCGCGATACCTCCCGGAGATTCAAACTGCCCGTCGCCACTTCCGGTGGATCCCCACTGAGAGAGATACGTGCCTGACGGATCGAATATTTGCACGCGGTTGTTGTTTGTATCCATGACATACACGTACCCTGACGAATTGACCGCAATGTCGGTTGGACCCGAGAACTGGCCATTCCCCCTTGGAAGTCCCCATTGCGCCAGTAATGTGCCCGAAAGATCTAACTTCTGGATCCGGCTGTTTACAGTATCTGCGATATACACATTTCCCACTGAATCGACCGCGATACCTTCTGGATCTTCAAACTGCCCGTCGCCACTTCCACCGGATCCCCACTGGGAAAGATATGTGCCTGACGGATTGAATATTTGCACGCGGTTGTTGTTTGTATCCGTGACATACACATTTCCGGAAGAATCGACCGCTATCCCATTTGGATATATAAACTGCCCGGGATTGCTGCCATATGCTCCCCATTGGGAGAGATACGTGCCTGACGGATCGAATATTTGCATGCGGTTGTTGTTTGTATCCGTGACATACACGTACCCTGACGAATTGACCGCTATCCCATTTGGATATATAAACTGCCCGTCGCCACTTCCACCGGATCCCCACTTGGAGAGATACGTGCCTGACGGATCGAATATTTGGACTCGGTTGTTGTTTGCATCCGTGACATACACGTACCCTGATGAATTGACCGCTATCCCATATGGATATTCAAACTGCCCGTCGCCACTTCCGGTGGATCCCCACTGAGAGAGATACGTGCCTGACGGATCGAATATTTGGACTCGGTTGTTGTTTGCATCCGTGACATACACGTACCCTGATGAATTGACCGCTATCCCATATGGATATTCAAACTGCCCGTCGCCACTTCCGACGGATCCCCACTTGGCAAGATACGTGCCATCCTGACTGAACTTCTGGATCCGGTGGTTAAAAGTATCTGCGACATATACATTTCCGACAGTATCGAGAGCGACCGACGTGGGATCAGCCAACATTCCCGGACCTTGAGAACCGGATCCCCATTGCCGGACATAACTATAGGTCTCGTTCGGGTTGTTTTCGGCAATGGTAATATAATCAGGTTGATTCAGGGTGTCTGAACCCGCTGAATTTGATGCCGTGAGGGAAACAACGTAATTGCCAGGGGTAGTGTAAGTATAAACCGGGCTCTGGTCTGTTGAGGATCCACCATCCCCAAAGTCCCAGTTCCAGCTCGTCGGATTGTTCGTAGAAGTATCAGTGAAATCCACGGTGAGCGGTTCTGTGCCGGAAGTAGGCGTTGCAATGAAACCAGCGACGGGAGGCGGCGATGTAACCGTGAACCCACTGGCGAGCGCACCGAACTGTCCGTCCGGGTTTGTGACCACAACATTATAGGGGCCCGGCGTTTTGCCGGTCAGGTCGAATGTGGCTGAGTCAATATCCGTGGAAGATGCGACATTTATACCAGTTGCAGTGACCGCTCCTGTGTCCACGATCTCCAGCGCGTTGTCACCCTCGCTTGTCACATACGCATAGTTGCCGGAAACGTAGACGTTTGAGGGATTATTCAGGTAGGGTGGGCTACCCTCACCGGCAGTTAAACTCCCCGCATGGACAGGATTCGTGGGGTCAGTCACATCCACAATCTCCAGCGCGTTGTCCCCCATGCTCGTGACATACGCATAGTTGCCGGAAACGTAGACGCCCGATGGCTGATCCAAGGATCGGTAGGGGCCGCCTTCTTCTCCGCCCCCACCGGCGGTTATGCTGCCTGCATGCTGGGGATTCGTGGGATCGCTCACATCCACAATCTCCAGCGCATTGTCCCCGACACTTGTCACATACGCATAATTGCCGGAAACGTACACACTCGATGGCTGATCTAGGTAGGGTGGGGAGCCATCACCCGCAGTTAAGCTCCCCACATGGACAGGATTCGTGGGATCGCTCACATCCACAATCTCCAGCGCGTTGTCCCCCATGCTCGTGACATACGCATAGTTGCCGGAAACGTACACACTCGATGGCTGATCCAAGAAGGGAGGACCTTCTTCACCCTTTGTTATGCTTCCCACATGGACAGGAGTTGTAGGAGTGCTGACGTCCACAATCTCCAGCGCGTTGTCAACCTTACTTGTCACATACGCATAGTTGCCGGAAACGTACACACTCGATGGCTGATCCAAGTAGGGAGGACCTTCTTCACCGGTTGTTATACTGCCGGCATCAGATGGATTCGCAATTACCGGGGTCAGCATCACGCTCGCACCGTTGACAAAGTTAGTGCCGGCGATATCAGTGATCGTGACGGGCCCAGTGTTGGGAGCTGTTGACGGCGTGATTCCGGTAACGGTTGGTGATCCAGAGACGCTATAATTAATGAGGGGGAGATAATCGGCGCTGGTCGTCATACCGTTCGTATACGGCTGATCACCGAACCCGTCGCCGTTCAGATCAACCCCGGTGTAATCGCTCCAATAATTGCCGCCTATATACGGGCCTCCTATGATGTTGGGACCGGCTGTCTTTGTCGTATTCCAGATGTTGCCATCCGGCTCGACGACATTCACACCGTTCCTGAAAATATTATTATAGTAAGTATTGGAGTTGGGATAGAGATTGTATATTCCCCACGAGTTTCCAAGGAAGATACTATTCCGGATGGTATTGCCATTATTGCCGGATGCCTGTAAATAAATCCCGGAAGCACCATTGCTCGAGGAATTGACATTGAAGATCTGGTTGTTGTAAGAATTTATAAGTTCGATACCGTCTTCAGAATTTCCGGAGTAATTGCTGTAAGCAAGGGTATTGGAGTTTGTCCCGTTATCAAGAGTAATTCCATCAGAGTTCTGGTAAGCAGTAATATTTGTGATGATGTTGTTCGAAGAGAAGACATGAATTCCATCCGGGTACCACCCGGAACTTCCTGAATCTGTGATGACAAGCCCGTTGAGGAGGACATAATCGCTGTTGACCGTGACCACATCTCCGGCTCCGCCGCCATCAATCACGGGAAAACCGCTGCCGGTGTCATTTCCCTGTATATTCAGTTGTTTATCGATTGTGATACGTTCCGGGTATATCCCACTGTCAACAATCAGTGTATCCCCGGCGGTTGCAGCATCGATCGCTCCCTGAATAGTTGGATAGATCAGGCCGGAATTAAGGTTGTGGACTTCTCCCAACATATAAACGTATTGATCAGCTGATGAAGTCGCTGATACGTAATATGGATTGTTAACGGTGATGTCGACGGTTCCTGCCGAACCTGCCGGCGAAGTCGCTGTGATCTGGGTATCGCTGTCAATCGTAAATGAGGTTACGGCTGTAGTGCCAAAATTCACGGCAGTTGCTCCGGTAAAACCTGTCCCGGTGATGGTAACTGAGGTTCCACCGGTTGTCGGGCCGAATGTCGGACTGATGCCGGTAACTGTCGGGTTTTCAGCATAAGTGAACGTGTCGGCGGATGAAGTTGCGGATGTGCCGTAAGGACCCATGACGGTGATGTCAACGGTTCCTGCCGAACCTGCCGTCGAAGTCGCTGTGATCTGGGTATCGCTGTCAATCGTAAATGAGGTTACAGCTGTAGTGCCAAAATTCACGGCAGTTGCTCCGGTAAAACCTGTCCCGGTGATGGTAACTGAGGTTCCACCGATTGTTGTGCTGAATGTCGGGCTGATGCTGGCTACGATCGGGGGTGATATGACCGTGAATCCGTTGGCGAGCGTGCCGAACGACCCGTCCGGATTGGTAACCACCACATTATACAGCCCGGCTGTCTTATTCGTCAAATCAAACGTACAGGTCATCTGCGTCGATGATTGCCACGTAACACTGGTTCCGGTAACCGTTCCAATATCCACGATCTCAAGGGAGTTACTGTCCCGACTTACGACATACGCGTAATTGCTGGATACGTAAACGCCCGTTGGAGAATGCAGAAGAGCGCCGCCAGCTCCGTGACTAATGCTACCCTTATGGACCGGGCCTGCCGGGTTCGAGACATCCACGATCTCCAGCGTGTTGCTATTGAAACTTGCAACATACGCGTAATTCCCGGACACGTAGATGCTATTAGGGTTATTCAGGAGAGCGCCGCCAACTCCGTTACGAATACTACCCTTATGTACCGGGCTTGCCGGGTTCGAGACATCCACGATCTCCAGCGCGTTGCTATAGGCACTTCCGATATACGCGTAATTCCCGGACATGTAGACGCTAATTGGTCCATTCAGGAGAGCGCCGCCGGCACCGTTACTAATACTACCCTTATGGACCGGGTTTGCCGGGTTCGAGACATCCACGATCTCCAGCGCGTTGCTATCGAAACTTGCGACATACGCGTAATTACCGGACATGTAGACGCTAATTGGTCCATTCAGGAGAGCGCCACCGGTTCCGTTAACGATACTTCCTTTATGGACCGGGTTTGCCGGGTTCGACACATCCACGATCTCCAGCGCGTTACTCTGCGAACTTGCTACATATGCGTAATTGCCGGATACGTAGACGCTTTCCGGTCCATTCAGGAGAGCGCCACCGGTTCCGTTAACGATACTTCCTTTATGGACCGGGTTTGCCGGGTTCGAGACATCCACGATCTCCAGCGCATTGCTAATCGAAGTTAAATATGCGTAATTACCGGATACGTAGACGCTAAATGGCTCTTGAATAAGAGCGCCGCCAGCTCCGTTACTAATGCTACCCTTATGGATCGGGTTTGCCGGGTTCGAGACATCCACGATCTCCAGCGCGTTGCTACCAGCATCTGCGATATACGCATAATTACCTGACACGTACACGCTCCACGGTTGAGATAGGATAGCGCCGCCGGCACCGTTTACGATGCTTCCCTTATGGACGGGGTTTGAATTTGGGGTGAGCATGACGCTGGCACCGGACACGAAGTTCGTACCAGTCAGGTTCGTAATTGAAACCGTTGTTGTGTTGACTCCACTTGCCGGCGTGATGCCGGTTACGGTCGGAGCTGCTGAAACCGGAATGATCATTATCAGCATCAGAATTAAAAAAGAAAGAGACGCGCACAAAACCCTGCGATGTACCTGCACCTGTTTCGCCAAAATACAAAGCAACCCCTATCAAGTCAGGTACTTCATACTATGCTAAATTTATTTACATAATTATAAACGTTATTATTTTAATAAATAATAAGTAAGAGATCTTAAGTAATTTTAGATCTGAATAACAAATAGCGGAAAACGGCAGAATATTCCCATTTGGGTATAATTAGGAGTAATTCGCAATTTTTATAAAGTACCCAATATGAGATTGACAATTGGTATGGCGAAATTTGATTGCAACTGGTGCGGGAAGTGCTGTGCAAGTTTTGGCGAATTTATAAAAATCGAGAGGCAGCTCACGGAACGGGATTATTACTGCCGGTACGGCATTACCAACGAGATCTTTCCCGTCCACGTACAACCTGAATTTGCAGATGAAATCGCGGATGATTTCATCGACTCTGATCCCAAAGAAGCCGATCCTGCCCGCAAGGGGTGTATCTTCAGCCGGAAGAACCCTGCCGGGAAGGGATTTGCCTGCGCGATTTATCCAAACCGGCCCGCTATCTGCCGGGAGTTCGAGTGCTACCGGATGCTGATCCACCATCCCCAGAGCGGCGAAACACGGGGAAAGGTGATCGGCATTAACGAACTCAAGACCAACGACGAGATCCTGGCCGCGATCTGGAAGGAGAAGATCGCGCACATCCCTCACCCGTTTAATGACACTCACGCTTCTTTGAGAAACGCCACGGGGGCCGGATCCCCGGCTGTCCACGGTCATGACAGCCACATCCTTGCCCACATCCAGGATCTGGGCCATGGCGACGACAAGGAATGGGTTTCCGCAGTGATCACCATCCTCGCTGCGCACGGTTATCACGGAGACCCGGTGGAGTAACGACACCATCACAGTTCTGACAGCACGATGAGAAAACACGCATGAAACAACCAGTACTGCCCGACGCAAGTAGTCGGGCAGATCATCCCGGGAGCAGCCGGCATCCCTCCTCAGCTACCGCCTCCCTGTTGGCAGAATATTCCCTGTCGGAATCCCGTATTGTATTCATAAACAGGTGATCCTATTTCCACGCTCCTTTCCCTGAAAAAATACCTTTACCTGAAGATGGGACAATCCCCCGAAGGTGATGGGGCGGCCCTGCATTTCAATTACTTCATGACCGTGTTGATTATCGTCAACGTACTGGCGGTGATCCTGGAGACGGTCGAGCCGCTCTACCAGCAATATGCCCTTCTCTTTATAGTTGTTGACATCATCTCGATCGCCATTTTTACGGTCGAATACTTCATCCGGCTCTGGATCTGCACCCTCGACCCGGCCTACTCCCATCCGGTTACCGGCCGGCTCCGTTATATGGTATCACCATACGCCCTGATCGATCTCTTATCATTTCTGCCGTTCTATATCCCGGCCATTATCCCGGTCGACCTCCGGTTCCTCCGTATCCTGCGGTTGTTCCGGCTCATCCGGGTGATGAAGCTCGGCCGCTACTCCGAAGCGATGAAGACCTTCGAAGTGGTGATCGCAAAGTCGAAAGAAAAGCTGATCCTTGTGCTCTCGATCCTCTTTATCGTTCTCGTGTTGGCGAGCAGCCTGATGTACTATGCAGAGCATGATGCCCAGCCGGAGAAGTTCGCGAGTATCCCGGCGGCGATGTGGTGGGCAATCGTCACACTTGCCACGATCGGGTATGGCGATGTTTATCCTGTTACTATGCTCGGGAAAGTGATCGGGAGCATAGTGGTAATCACCGGGATTGCGATCTTTGCCCTCCCTACCGCCATCCTCTCTGCCGGGTTTATCGAGGAGATGCAGGAAAAAAAAGTGGTGATCTGCCCTGTCTGTGGGCACCAAATTGGCGGCGATCAGAAACAGGAAACGGACGATCCCCCGCTCGATCCGGAAAAACCCGGGTCTTGAAAAAACAAAAAAATTAGTCTTTTTCCGATTTTTCCTTTCCATCAACCAGTGATAGAACCGCTTCAGGAACGTGACGTAATACCTTAACGAGTTCTGTTTGATGGGTTTGCCACGGAAACGGTCGATTTCCTTTTGGTAATCCCCGGGTAGATGTCGTCTGCCGTGTTCTGTTCGAACAGACCGATATACCGGCGCCAGTTCACGAGGACGGACATGATTTTGAAGGCCCGGGGGGCCTGGATGTTGGCAACCACTCTCTGCTCGTCGATGTACTTGGTGATCAGGGCCCAGTCGTACGGTGTGATCCACTGTTTCTCGATCGCGAAATCGAGACGTTTCTCTACCGCATTCGGCTTCAGAATGTGAAAGGCACGGTCCCTGGTGGTGGGTGCGTGCTGACGGTTGTTTTTTTGGTTGCATGCCGGATGGGTGCCCCCGGCATATTCAAAAAGGTAGCGGATGCCGACGGACTTTGTGGATCTGTCGGGATTCTAACCCGAGAAAAGCGACGCCCAGGTCGGAATTCGAATCCGAGTCGATTGCGTGACAGGCAATCATGATAGGCCGCTACACTACCTGGGCACTCATTTACAGTTATCCCGCCTCCCGGATTCGGACCGGGGACATCGCGGTAGCCGCGCAGTTGCCTCTTATAGGCAAACCATACTACAGCCGCGCACTCTACCAGGCTGAGTTAAGGCGGGGCACTCTGCCTAATAATGTAGGGATAGTTTCCTATTAAACATATCGTACGATCGCCCATTTTCATGGGGTGAAAACGGGAAAAACCGGGGCGATGCAGGGTTTCTTTAAATAATCCGGGGGCCTATGAGTTAGTATGGCTCGCAAGGATTTTGCGGGGGATCGTCTTCTTCACCGATAGCCGTGCGCATGAAGACGTGACCGTTTTTGATACGACACTCCGTGACGGGGAACAAACCCCGGGGATTGCCTTCACATTTGAACAAAAAATTGAGATTGCCAGTCAGCTTTCTGACATCGGCGTGCATACGATCGAGGCAGGATTCCCTGCGTCGTCAGCGGCCGAGAAAGAGACCGTGTCTGCCATCAAGAAGCTCGGCCTCTCCGCGAACGTCTGCGGACTCGCCCGGTCGGTTGTGGCCGACGTGGATGCATGCATCGACTGCGATGTCGACATGGTCCACGTGTTCATCCCGACATCGGACATCCAGCGGGAGAACACCATCAACAAGAGCCGGGAGCAGGTGCTCGCGATCACAAGCGAGATCATCCGGTACATCCGCGGGCATGTGGACAAGTGCATGTTCTCGCCCATGGATGCGACGCGGACGGATGCCGACTACCTTGTCGAGGTCTGCCGCACCGCAGCCGCGGCCGGGGCGACGATCATCAACATCCCGGACACCGTGGGGGTCATCTCCCCGTCGGGCATGAAAACCCTGATGGGCCGGCTCGCCCGTGAGGTTGACTGCCCGCTTGATGTCCACTGCCACAACGACTTCGGCCTTGCGGTCGCAAACACGATCGCAGCGGTTGAAGCCGGCGCCTCTCAGGTGCAGGTGACCGTTAACGGCCTCGGGGAACGGGCCGGCAACGCAGACCTCGCCCAGACCGTGATGATCATGGAGGCGATCTACGGCATCCATACCGGGATCACAAAAGAGCGTCTCGTCGAGACCTCGCGCCTTGTCTCCCGGTTCTCCGGGCTTGGCATCCCGCCTACCCAGCCGGTTGTCGGGGAGAATGTCTTCTCGCACGAGAGCGGCATCCACACGCAGGGCGTCTTAAAGTGCTCCGCGACGTTCGAGCCCGGCATCATGACCCCGGAGATGGTCGGGCACCGGCGCCGGCTCACGCTCGGCAAACACGTGGGCAGGCATGCAGTGCGCCAGATGCTTGTCGATGTCCACATCGAACCCAACGATGCACAGCTCGATGCAATTGTCGAGCGCGTGAAAGTAATCGCGAACAAGGGGAAACGGGTGACCGATGCCGATCTCTACGAGATCGCCGAGAGTATCATGGGCATCGAGATCGGGAAAAAGGTGCTCCAGCTCGACGATATCGCGATCATGACCGGCAACCACGTGATCCCGACAGCAAGCGTGCGGGCGCAGGTCAACGGCACCGAGCATGTCTTCTCAAGTGTCGGGAATGGTCCTGTTGATGCGGCGCTCAATGCGATCATCGGGATCCTGCCGGTGAGGATCCGGCTTACCGAGTTCAACATCGAGGCGATCAGCGGGGGTTCGGACGCGATGTGCCACGTGACGATTGCCGTCGAGGACGAGCACGGGCATATCTATGATGCAAGCGGGAGCGGCGACGATATCGTGCTCGCCTCGGTCGATGCGCTCGTGAACGCGATCAACCTGACCAACAGGGACTAAAACCACCCGTCTCCTTTTTTATAAAACGGCGTTCAGACAGGTACGGCAGGATCAGCAGCCACCCGCTTATCAGAAGATCCTGCACATGAAGATGACTGAAAAAACCAATGCTGCCCTGTGACGGGTCACACGCCGGTAAAAAAGTTATGCGGCATTCGGGGCGCTCTTGCCCTCGAGTGCTGCCTTAATCTGGCTCTGGAGCTGCTCGAACTTGCCCTGAAGCATCTTCTCCTGTTTCTCTAACGATTTAATCCGGAGTTCGAGGGTCTCCACCTTTTCGGTGAGTTTTGTGGTGACATATTCCTTCTTCTTCTGCACCATGACCGTCCCGATGCTCATGTACATGGGGGTTTCGTCGCCAGCGTCGGTGACCTCTTCCTGTGCACGCTTGGCCTCGCGTACCGCCATCTCGTACTGGGTTTTCTGTGAAAGGACGGTCTGGAGCTGCTGCTGCACCTGCTGGAGCATCGCAAACTGGTTCTGGACTTTTGGGGGAATGTTCTGCATAATCGTATCTTCCGTATCAAGTTTCATTTCCCAGCGATAAAAATGATTCCGCACGTGTCATTGGAGCGGTAATATCCAGAAATTTCCGTTCAGGACGAAAACTGCGCAGATACCAGGGATTTTCAGGAGAACTGCTGCATCTCGTCAGCAACGCTTACGAGGCGCAGGAACATATTGAGCGCCGCCCGGAGCGCCGCGAGATCCTGCGCCTCAACGTGCAGGACCAGCGTATCGGTCCCCTCGACCCAGGCCTGCGTCGCAGAACGGGGATTCACATCCTCCTGTAACTCCGGAAGAAGCGAGCGGTAGATCTGATCGGCGTGATCGGTCGTAAACCTGAACAGGGCTTCATGCTGCGGCACAGGATTACCTCATAAGGTATATGGGAAAAACAAGGATAAAAAAGGAAACTGCCGGTTCTTCCGGCACTACATAACATTACCTGGCTTTCAGCTCTTTTATTGCTGCGCCGCGTTCTTTAAAGAGAATGCGGTGGCCGCAGTAGGGACACCGGACGTTGACGTCGATCTCCACTTTCTGTTTGCACCGTGCGCACTTGTAGGTACTTGCCATTATAAATCCCACTTACTGGGTCTTTCCTTCAACGACGTTAGTGCGGTCGATGGCACGGAGGGCAACACGGAGGGCCGGGGTCTCGGGCTGGTATGCGCCGCCGGCAAACTTGAACCCGCATTTCCGGCATTCCCAGATACCCGTGCCTCTGCGCTGAACCGACATCGTATCGCACTTCGGGCACAGGTGATCTGCCCGGGAGATCTTTTCCATCTCTGCGACTCGCTTGCGCACAAATCTTCCGTATCTGCAGCCAAAACGCCCTGCACTACCGGTTACTTTTCCTTTTGCTGATTTTTCAGAGCTTGCCATGATGAGTATCCACCGAATTGACTTTCTATATTTGTCCTCGTAATTAATATACTTGATTGAGGATCTTTACCTGTCCTTCGCCTTTGCTGATCTTGTTTATCAGATCGTAAAATTCGCCCTGAATGCCGGCCGGGATCCGCACGACGCAGACCCATGACCCGTCTTTCTGCCACTCGTCTTTCTCCATAGTGCACGCCGCCGCAATATCCCCGTATGCGCGGGCAGCGTTTTCGGGGGGGATCCGTATTGCAAGACGAAGTTCCTCGAACCGTATCGGCAGGATCGGGCGCAGCGCCTTGACGGTCTCCTTGACCAGTTCGTCCAGGTGCTTGAACGGATCGATATTGACCCGGGCCTCTTCCATCGCTCTCTCGATACGGGCCGGTGGGTGAGGGTGGCCGGTCTGGGGATTGATCGAGTTCCGGGCGATAAACGTGATGACCTGCCGGCGCTTCTCCTCGGTCATCTCCTTACGCTGGTCAGCAGTAAGGTGAATCTCACCTTTTTCGATGATCTTCTTTGCCACCGTTGCAAAGTCCGTGGTGTGGAAGACCTTTTCAAGCGATTCATCGGATGCCCGGGTTCCCCTTGATGAATTCCCGAATATGTCGAGGGCCGCGACTACGTCCTCAATGTTGAGGTTCTCTCCCTGTCGTACGCGGGCGGCAAGGTGGGGTTCGACCAGGATTTCAAACCGTTCCCCGAAACTTTCCAGACGGGCTACCACCGCGTTCTCAAGAGAGATCATACCGGATCACTGTTTGAACTGTTCGACGTACGATGCGACTTCTTCTTTTGTCATCTTCTTGAAGGCTGCATCGCTCTTTTCAACGATGCCGATCTCCACGGTGTCGACATCGAATTTGCCTTCGGTCGCCGAGTGCAGTGCCTTGAGGCCGAGAAGGATCGCATCCTTAATAGAGAGGCTTGCCGTGTATTCCTCCTCGAAGATTTTCATTGCCGCCGGCCTGCCGATACCGATACCGGTCGCCTTGTACTCAAGGAGCGTGCCGGAGGGGTCGGTCTCAAAGAGCCTGCACTCGCCATCGCTGACGCCGGCAATCAAAAGTGCCGTGCCGTACGGGCGGATGCCGCCGTACTGGGTAAGAGTCTGCATGTGGTCGCAGAGTTTCTTTGCGAGCGCCTCGACCTCGATCTTCTCATCGTAGGAGACCCGGTTGATCTGGCACTCGACCCGTGCCCGGTCCACAAGCGCACGTGCATCGCCGACAAGACCGGAGGATGCAACCCCGATGTGATCGTCGATCCTGAAGATCTTCTCGATCGATGCTGCTTCAAGCAGCTTGGAACTGATGCGTTTGTCGACGATAAGGACAATCCCGTCCTGTGCCTTGATACCGACCGCAGTGGTACCGCGCTTTACTGCCTCCCGGGCGTATTCCACCTGGTACAGCCTGCCGTCAGGCGAAAAAACGGTGATCGCCCGGTCATAGCCCATCTGGTATTGTGGTTGCATGTATTTTCTCCAGATCTTCTGTTGTTAAGAACAATCGGCGTGTATTTTTAAATCCCTTTTCTATGACATCAACCTTATGACCGTGCCATACGACCGGTTCGACCGGGGTCGTGCCGAACCGGTATTCGCAGGGATCGGCGTCAGGCACTCCTTCACCGGCACCATCGTGAGCCGGGACATCGGGTTCCTGCGGCACGAGCGTTGCAATCCGCTCCCGCAGGCTCTCGATCGTCCCCGATACCGCGATTACTCTCACGGCAAGGGTGCAGTCCCGGCATGTGGAAAGCGTCGAGAGGGCGATCGCAAACTCGCGTTCGGCACCCCTGCGGCAGCGCAGGATCGCGTGCCCACTCTCAATCGCAAGCACCGAAGGCTGCATGGCTGCCGCCGCCATATCGCCGAAGAGCGAGACCACCGCCTCGTACACCGCGTAATAGAGATCCTTTGTCTCAACAGGCATGCCTGCCGGGTCGATACGGGCGAGAAGATACCGCCGTTTTTCCCGGAGCGTCGGGGGTCGGATGCTCATGTGATCACCTTCACGACACTCTCGGTCGGTCCGGTCACCCGGCTAACCCCGGCAAGCACCGCTTGGACGTCAGTCTCATCCATGCCAAAGAGCGAGCAGAGGCCGGTGGCTTCACGCACGGCCCTCATGCCGAGAACCGACCGTGCCGAAGACGAGATGGTGAGCGGGAACTCGAACCTGCGGTACAGGATCATCAGGTCGATATACCGGTGGATCGCTTTCTGCCGGAGGTGCCCGCGCCCGAAAATAAGAGGGGACAGGTCAATGTCAAGGGCAGTGTTGTTGTCCGCCGCAATCTTTGCCGCCACGTGATCGAACGCACGCTTGTCGGCGGCATGGATGCCCCGCAGGATGTGGACGCCGTTTGTGCTCGCGACGGCACGGTTGAACCCGTTGTCCCCGACCTGTACGGCAATGACCGCCCCGGAGCCCCTGCACTTTTTCACCCGGCTCTGGACGTCCTTTGCCGGGATGCCGGCAAGGAAGATACCGGGGATCACAGTGATACCGCAGACCTCGGCAGCCGGCGTGTCTGCTGCGACAATACTGTCATACCCAAACGAGCGCGCTTCGAGCGCAAACCTGCGGATCGACGAGTCACCGACAGGATACGGATAAACACAGGCATCGGTGATCTTCATGAAGATACCATTGCCATAAAAAAGATAAGATTATTTGCCCTGGTTGGCATGGGAGCGGATGCTCGGGCGGGTTTTCTCGGTGCCCCGTCCCCGGGTCCTCATACCACGTCCCTTGCGTCCCGCAGAGGTCTTGCCGCGCTCTGCACGGCCACGGTGGGCGGGGTTTGCGAGCCATGCAAGGTTCTTGTCTGCCCGGATGGATGGGTGGTGGCCGTCAACGAGGATAACCTCGTAATACTTCAGTTTCCCATCCTGGCCAACCCAGTACGAGTTGAGGACTTCCATGTTCGGGTACCGACGGGATGCGCGTTCCTCGGCGATCCGCTGGATGCTTTTACCCGGCGTGAGCTTGTTCTTGCCCATGCGTGCGGACCGGCGTGCCCGGACGTACCGGGAAGCACGGCGGCCACCGCGGCGTACCTGGACGCGGACGACTGCGATACCCTGCTTCGCCTTGTATCCGAGCGAGCGGGCGCGGTCGATACGGGTCGGGTGCTCAAGACGGGTGACGCTGCCCTCGCGGCGCCACTCCTGCATCCGGTCCCAGAGCATTGCTTTTACTTCGGACTTGTCAGGTCTTGCCCATGCGTCCCTGACATACGCATACATCGATTTTACCATGTGTTATAACACCTCAAGGTTCGGCCCATTACAGGCTACATTCCTTTTCTAACGGGACGAATCCCGCATTCTTATAAAATGGATCCGGGGGAGTATTAAAGTACACGGGCACTGCGCGGGCAAACACGGAAGGGGATGGGAAATTACTGCACCATCACGCGGCAGCCGGTGTTACCCCTTTGCGCTTTTCCACAACCCGTATGCCTTCGATCCGGGTGACGGGGTACTGGCCGTGCTCGTCCTTCTCTGCGGACTTGACCATATCCCAGATGGTGAGGAGCGCGACCGAGACGCCGGTCAGGGCCTCCATCTCCACGCCGGTCTTGCCGGTGGATTTTGTCCTGACCACCGCTTCGATAAAGCCGTCGCCTTCGGTAAAGTCAACGGTAATGGCGCCAAGCAGGATCGTGTGGCACATTGGGATGATGCGGGGCGTCTCCTTGACGGCAAGAGTGGCGGCAACGCGGGCCGTGGCAAGCACGTTTCCCTTGATGACCGTTCCCTCCCGGATGGCCTCAAGTGTCGCCGGCCGCAGGTAGATCCTCCCTGTTGCCACCGCTTCGCGCACGACATCTGTCTTTGCGCTGATATCCACCATCTGTGCCCTGCCATCGGAAATATGGGTAAACTCGACCATTACATCTGCCTCCTGAACAATTCTCCGGGGATCCGGTCAACGAGATCTGACGCAAGCATCCCCTCGCCCCACTCTTCTGCTACGCGCTCCCCTGCTCTCCCGACCGCGTACGCGGCGATGCAGGCTGCCTCAAATGCCGGCAGGTGGCAGAGGAGCGCACCCGTTACCCCGGCCAGCACATCCCCGGTCCCGCCCACACTCATCGCCGGGTCGCCGGTCCGGTTAAACCTGACCCGGCTGCCATCGGTGATGACATCCACCGGCCCCTTGAGGAGGATAGTGCCGCTGAGGGTAGCCGCCGCAGCCTTGGCCGCCCGCGCCCTCCCGCAGGCATCGCTCGCATCCCCCGAAAGCCGGACGCCGGAGATACGGGTAAATTCCCCTGCATGGGGAGTATATATAGTCTCGCCGCAGGCTTTCGGGAGCGGGAGCCGGAGGGCATCGGCATCGAAGACCGCTTTCCTACAGTGCGGGGCGACCGCGAGCACGACCTCGTGGCTCTCCGTCCCGATGCCGTTCCCGCAGACGACAACGTCCACACGTTCCGCGAGCGCGATGAGCCGTTCCGTATGCTCATCGCCGATCCGGTCTCCCGACAGCCGTTCGTAGATGAGGTCCGGCACCGGCTCAAAGACCGGTGACGCGATCCTGACGATATCGGCTCCCGCACGGAGCGCCCCGAGACCGGAGAGGTACGGTGCGCCCTGGTACGGCCCGCCGCCGATCACGAGCACTTCGCCCCCGACCCCCTTGTGGCTTGTCCTCTTCCGCACCGGGATCAGGGTCAGGTCCCCGGGCCCGGTGCATATCTCCGCCTCAAGGGGGATACCGATATCCACGACCTCCGACCCGTCCACCTTGGGCCGGTGGAACGCGCAGATCCTGTCGGCCCGCATGCCGGGTGAAGGGAGATCTGCCGCGATAATCTTTGCCCTAGATGCGTTTACCATCGCCACGCAGGTCGCAAGGGGTTCCTTTGGCGTCCCGGCAGCCCCGGTCCCGAGCAGGGCATCGACGATCACATCAGCCTTCGAAAACAGGGAAGAGAGTGCCCGTAGATCATCGGTGGACACAAACGGGTGGAGCGTCACCCGGCAGCCTTTGAGCGCCGCCAGCTGGTGGGTACAGGATGGGCTGCGCGTTCCTGAATCAAGATAACAAACTGTGGTATCCACCCCGCGCTGGAGGTACCGGGCCGCCACCATCCCATCCCCCCCGTTGTTGCCCCGGCCGCAGAGGATTAACACCGCGTTCGGGCGAAGTGCGAGCACGGATGCCGCAAGGGCCTTTCCCGCGCTCTCCATTAACTGAAGGCCGGTTACCCCGAGCGCCTGTGCGTTTGCATCCACCGCACGCATCCGCTCATAAGTAATGATTCCGTCCTCAAGAAACTCTTCTGCACAGGCTGTCAGGTCGGGCATTATGACACACTTCATCTGTATTGACTCCATAAATAATAGGTAATGGGTTTCTCTGATGATGTGAAGGCGGCCGCCGAACAGATCACGGCTGCGCACGAGATAACCATCATCTCCCACATCGATGCGGATGGCATATCCAGTGAAGCGATCCTCTCGCAGGCGATCTCCCGGCACGGGATCACCGTCCGCTCCGTTTTTGTCCGGCAGCTCGAACCGCTCACCATGCCGCAAGTGCCTGACGATCCTTCCTTAAAGGTCTTCACCGACCTCGGGGCCGGCCAGCAGAATCTCCTAGCCGATCGAGGTCTCAGAGAGAAGGATTTGCTGATCGTCGACCACCACGTAAGCCAGCCCGGCGATGTCCCATTCCTGCAGGTCAACTGCCTCCCGTACGGGTACACAAAAATGAGCGCTGCAGGAGTCGCCTATTTCATCGCAAAGCAGATGGACGAGGCAAACATCGACCTTGCAAAACTCGCGGTGGTAGGAAATGTCGGTGACATGATGGCCCGGGAGACCCGCGGACTTGTCGGCCCGGCCCGGGAGCTGATTGTCGAGGATGGCGTCCGGCACCGGTCGGTAAAGGTCTGTAAAAAAGACCTCAACTGCTACGGCACCGCGACCCGGCCGGTCTACCTCTCGCTCGCGTACAACGACGACCCGTTTGTGAAGGGGATTAGCAACAACCCCGAGGGTGCAAAGCAGTTTTTGAAGAAACTCGGGATCGTGCAGCAGACCCAGAACGGGCGCTGGTATGTCTGGGAGGAACTCGGCGACGATGACCGGCGGACGATCACATCGGCACTTGCCGAGCAGCTGATCGCAAACGGCGATAGCGTCGAACGTCTTCTCGCGGAGACCTACCGGTTCCCGGACGAGATCCCGAGGACCCCCCTGCGGAATGCGCAGGAATACGCGACGGTCCTTAACGCCTGCGGAAGGTGGACAAAACCCGGCATCGGGAGCGCGATCCTCCGGGGTGACCGGGGCCAGGCCTACCGCGAGGCCGAGCACATGCTCGGCAACCACCGGGCAATTATCCGGAACCTGCTCCAGTATATCATCGAGACCGGTGTCACCGAACTGGAGAACGTCCAGTACATCAGTGTTGGGAATAAGTTCCCGGACACCATTGTCGGGATCGGGGCGGGCATGGCCCTCTCGAAGCTCAACGCCCAGAAACCAATCCTGATCATGTGCGAGGTGCCTGAGGACAAGAATCTCACCAAGGTCTCGATGCGCACGACCGAGAGGGTCATCGAAAAGGGCATCGATCTCCAGAAAGCGATCAGCGATGCCTCGGCAGAATATGGCGGCGGGGGCGGAGGGCACAAGATCGCTGCCGGAGCGTTTATCCCCAAGTCCGCTGAACAGGAGTTTGTCAACCGTGTCAACAGGATACTCGGAGAACAGTTCGCTTGCGCGGGTGCAGGCAATCGCTGATTACCAGTTCGGGAACCTCGCAGGAACCGGGCTCTTTCCCGAAGGCTGCGAGTTTTTATTCTCGACGACGGGACGTATCCGCCAGATCATCTATGGCGGAACGAGGCTTGCGACCGTCAGGGCATCGGACGGCCGACTCACCCTCGGGATCGAGGGAGCACGACGGCTCCACGCGCTCCTCCCTGCACCCGGCTACCGGGTCGTGATCCGTGACGATGTCGCGGAGTTTGTGGCACAGGGAAAAAATGCGTTTGCAAAGCACATGGTCGCCGCGGACCCGCAGATCCGCGCGGGGGACGACGTGCTGGTGGTCGCAGGTGGAGATCGGCTCATTGCCTGCGGCGCTGCGCTCCTTTCAGGCGCGGAGATGCTTGCATTTAATTACGGTGTAGCGGTAAGAGTACGACAAGGGAGTGAAAAAAATGCTTCCGGGAAACATCAACCCGCGCCAGATGAAGGCGATGATGAAGAAGCTCGGCATGCAGGTCGAGCCGATTGAAGACGTCCAGAGTATCGTGATCAAGACACCGAAGGGAACATACACGTTTGATTCCGCCGAAGTGAGCTCGATGACCATGCAGGGGGTCACGACCTACCAGGTCACGGGAACGCCGCGTTTTGAGCCGGCAGCCGTCGAGATCCCCGCAGATGATGTCGCGATGGTCGCCGAGCAGGCGCAGGTTTCGATTGAGAAGGCCAAGGAAGCGCTTGTCGCGACAAAAGGCGATATCGCCGAAGCGATCGTGAAACTCTCCTCGCCATGATCGAGGCAGGGGACCGCGTCCTGTTGGTTGGCGAGGGAAGAGAATTTTTTGTCCGGGCGGGCCAGGGCACGCTCTCGACCGATAAGGGCCAGCTGGATCTCGGGCCGGTTGTCGGGGCAGCGGCCGGTGACGTGTTTACCACGCACACCGGGGCCAGGTTCGTGCTCCGCATCCCCCGGCCCACGGACTTTTTCGTGCACGGGAAGCGCTCAGGCGCCCCGATGCTCCCAAAAGACATCGGTCTCGTGATCGCGTATACCGGCATGAACCGGAACGACGAGGTGCTCGATGCGGGGACAGGCAGCGGGATCGCGGCGATCTATTTTGGCGGGATCGCGGCGCACGTGAAGACCTACGAGGTCAGGCCCGACTTCTCCGCACTGGCACAGAAAAATATCAAGGAAGCAAAACTCGACAACGTGGAAGCGGTTGCCGCAGATGTCCTCACCGCTGAAGGCATCTATGACGTGATCCACCTCGACCTGCAGATCGCAACCGAGCACGTGGCCTTCGCGTTCGACCACCTGCGGGCCGGGGGATACATGGCCTGTTACACGCCGTTTTTGGAGCAGATGGCAATCGTGGTCGATGCGGCGCAGGAGCGGTTCCCGGAAGTTCATACCCACGAGCTGATCGAGCGGGAGATGACCCGGTCGAAGCGGGGGACCCGGCCTTCGACGAGTATCAGTCATTCGGGGTATATCACGATTTCGAGGAAGTAAGAGATACAGTGTAAAAAGATGATTTTTTTTTCGGTTATTCCCGGATCGCATGCCCGTTCTTACCCACATCAAAAACGATCTTCTCATACAGGAAACCGGCTTTCTGGAAGATAGGTACATTAGGTCTGGATGTGCATATAATCCTGAAAGGAGCTCGCGCGGGAGGAGTTGCCACGCATCACATCATTTCCATCGGGGATTTTGACCGCAGCGCAATCGATCGTCTGCTGGATCATGCACAACAGATCGAGAAGAAGAAATATAACAAAAATGCCCTCGACGGTAAAATTCTTGCCGTCCTCTTTTTTGAACCCAGTACCCGTACACGGATGTCCTTTGAGGCCGCGATGGCGCGCCTCGGCGGCACCTCCATCTCGGTGAGCAGTGTCGAGGCCTGCTCGATGTCAAAGGGCGAGACTCTTGCCGATACGATCCGGGTGGTAAGCGGGTACGCGGACGCGATCGTCATCCGCCACCCCAAGGAGGGCGCGGCCCGGCTTGCTGCGGAGTTTGCAAAAGTGCCGGTCATAAATGCCGGGGACGGCGCCGGCCAGCACCCGTCCCAGACGCTCCTTGACCTCTACACCATCAGGCATTCGATGCCGATCGATGGGATCGATGTGGCGCTGGTGGGAGACCTGCGGTACGGGCGGACGGCCCACTCACTTGCCTCCGCCCTCTCCCTCTATGGCGTCCGGCTCCACACGATCTCTCCCCCCGGGCTCGAACTGCCACCCTCCCTTGCCGCAAGTCTCGCGGAAAAAGGCATGGAGATCATCATGCACACCGATATCGCCGAGGTAATTAACGATGTGGACGTCCTCTACGTCACGAGGATCCAGCGGGAACGGTTCCCGGACTCGGCCTCGTACTTCAACGTCGCCTCCAGTTACCGGATCACTCCCGAACTCCTTGCCGGGGCAAAAAAGCACCTGATCGTCCTGCACCCTCTCCCGAGGGTGGACGAGATCGACCCAAGGCTCGATGCCTCGCCCCATGCCCGGTACTTTGAGCAGTCGAAAAACGGCGTGCCGGTGCGGATGGCCATGCTGCTGGATGTGATGGGATGAAACGCATCGTACCCGCAGAGACCGGCGATGACGAGGGTGAGGGCCTCCTTGTACGGAGGATCAAAAACGGTACCGTGATCGATCACATTGACGGTGGCGAGGCGCTCAATGTGATAAAAATCCTCGGAATCGTCGGAACGACCCCGGAGGCGCTCTCGATCGCGACCAATGTCCCCAGCCGGAACATGGGCAAAAAGGACATTGTCAAGATCTCCAACAGGGAGCTCTCAAAAGAAGAGGTGGACAGGATCGCGCTTATCTCCCCCCGGGCAACCATCAATATTATCAGGAACTTCAAGGTCTGCGAAAAACAGGGCGTCGAGATCCCGACGATGATTGTGGGAAGCGTAAGGTGCCCGAACCCCGGTTGCATCACCCGGACAAACGAGCCGATCAAGAGTAGGTTCGAGGTACTCCCCGACGGGAAAGGCCTGCGCTGCCTTTACTGCGATTCAGTCATTACAAAAGACCTGCCCAGTTATATCATATGACGGGGTGTCCGTGCAGGATAGCCCGCCCCTGATGCATCCTGTTTTCCCGTGTTTTATTATCCGGATTTTGCCGTAGGGATCAAGTGGCCATGGACGTCGATCTCGCCGCGCCATATACGAGTGGACGAGATCCAGCGGCCGTCCTCGGCGAGCACACAAGTGATCTGGTGGATATCCACCTTGCGTAATTTCCTTTCGCGCCGCATCCGGTTGATCTCGACAGCGACCGGAAGCGTCTCTTCAGAGACGACAATCGCATCGAAATCTGCATCGAGCGCCGAGCCGAACCGGTCGCTGAGCGGCTCGACCTCCCAGTGCGTCGTATACTTGTTCCCTGCGGCGTTTGTGGCGATGCTTTCGGTGATAAACTTCTCAAGGTCGGCTTTGCGCTCGGAAAAAGGATGAATCGGGTGTGTTTTTCTTCTGGCAAAAGCGTCCGTCGTCAGCCCAACCACGACTTGCCCCTCAGGCCCGGCCAAAGCAAACGACCGTGTCAGGAGCCGTTTATGGCCGTCGTGAAGCGGGTCAAAGGTGCCCCCTACCATAACCTTCATGCTGTCTGTACGTTAAGTTCCTATAGTATTATGGGTATGGATAGGAAGATCGCTGGCACACCGCTGTTTGCTGCATCCAATACAACGGTGGTGGGAAACGTCACCTTCGGAAAAGATGTGGGCATCTGGTTTGGTGCGGTTATCCGGGCCGACAAGGACAGGATCACCATCGGAGACCGGACGAACATCCAGGACAACTGCGTCATCCACACAAGCAAGGGTTTCCCCACCATACTCGGGAACGATGTATCCGTGGGGCACGGGGCGATCCTCCACGGCTGCACCATCGGCGACCGGGTGCTGGTCGGGATGGGCGCGATCGTGTTAAATGGCGCACTGGTAGAGGAGGATTCCCTGATCGGTGCAGGGGCCGTTGTCACCGAAGGCATGCAGGTCCCGCCCGGATCGGTCGTGCTCGGGATCCCGGCAAGGGTGCTCAAGGAGACCACCCCTGCCCAGCGTGCGCACACCCTTGAAAATGCGCAGTCTTACGTCAGGCTCGCCGGGGAATATGTCCATGGGTAACGTTGTCATCATCGGGGCCGGGATTAGCGGTATCCAGGCAGCGCTCGATCTCGCAAACCACGGTGTTATCGTGCACCTGGTAGAAAGGGAGCCCACCATCGGCGGCCACATGGCGCAGCTCGACAAGACGTTTCCGACAAACGACTGCTCCATGTGCATCCTCTCACCGAAAATGGTGGATGTCCAGCGGCACGCAAATATCCGGATCCATACCCTTTCAGAAGTGGAAAAAGTCGAAGGCGAGGCCGGGCACTTCCGGGTTACCATCCGCGAGCACCCGCGCTACATCGACACGGATGCCTGCACCGGCTGCGGCGATTGTATCGAGATCTGCCCGGTCGAGGTCTACAACCGGTTCGATGCGGGAGTGGGTGTCCGGAAGGCAATCTACAAACCCCATCCCCAGGCGGTTCCCGACCGGGTGGTTAAGGACAAGGAGCACTGTATCGAGTGCGGGCTCTGCTTCGATATCTGCGGACCGCAGGCGATCCTGCACGAGGATGCGGAAAAGGAATTCGTTATCGAGGCCGCAAGTATTGTCGTTTCCACCGGTTACGAGGTCTTCGATGCCCGGAAAAAGTCCCCGCTCGGGTACCTGCAATTCCCCGATGTGGTTACCAGCCTCGAACTCGAGCGGATGATCAATGCGAGCGGCCCGACCGGCGGGAAGATCCGACGCTTAAGTGACGGAAAAGAGCCGGAAAGCATTGTCTTTATCCAGTGCGTGGGTTCACGGGATATACTCCTCTCCCGGCCTTACTGCTCCTGCGTCTGCTGTATGCAGGCGATAAAAAACGCGATGCTTATCAGGGAAAAACACCCGGAGATCGAGGTGACCATCTTCTACATGGACGTCCGTTCCTACGGCAAGGGTTATGAGGAGTACTACGAGCGGGCAAAGGGCGTCGGTGTCCGGTTCGTGCGGGGGATGCCCTCCGATGTGCTTGCCGACAAAAACAGTAGCAGCCTGCGGTTCCAGGTAGAGAACACCGAGACCGGGGAGGTGCAGATCCTCCACCCGGGCCTTGTCGTGCTCTCGGTGGGCATCCAGCCCACGGATGCGACCGCTGCGCTCGCCGGAAAACTCGGCCTCCAGCTTGAAGAGACCGGGTTTATCCGGTCAGTGCACGACGCGATGGATACCGTGGGCACGATGAGGCCGGGTATTTACGTGGCAGGTACCGCGATTGCCCCAAAGGATATCCCCGACAGCGTAGCCTCGGGCGAATCGGCGGCGATGCGGGCGTTTATTGACACGAAAAAAACTACGGTAGCAAGGGCGCGATCCCGGTGAAGGAGATAACCACGCTCTGGTGGGACGATACGCTTGCGGGGATCCGGTTCATTGACCAGACACTGCTTCCCACGCAGTATGTTATTGCAGAATGCACCACGGTCGACCGGCTGATCACCGCTATCAAACGGCTGGAGATCCGGGGCGCACCGGCGCTCGGGGTTGCCGGTGGCTACGGGGTCGCCCTTGCGGCAATTACCTGTACCGGCGCATCGTCTGACGCGTTTGTCCGGGCGGTACGGCACGAGGCCGGGCGCATCCGGGAGAGCCGCCCGACCGCAGTCAACCTCAGTTGGGGGGTCGACCGGGTGCTCGCCCGGTTTCTGGCCGCAACGGATTCTGCCAAAACTGCCGCACTTGCCGAAGCCCGGGCAATTGCCATTGAGGATCCCCGTTGCTGCCATGCCATCGGTAACTACGGGGCAGCACTTCTCTCCGATCAATGCACTGTGCTTACGCACTGCAACGCAGGAGCACTCGCCTGCTCCTCGTGGGGTACGGCGCTCGGCGTGATTCGTTCTGCGGTGGAGGCAGGGAAACAAGTAAAGGTGATCGCCTGCGAGACCCGGCCGCTCTTTCAGGGCGCCCGGCTCACCGCGTGGGAACTTGCCCGGGACGGGATCGATGTCACGGTTATCACCGATTCCACAGCGGCGCATATCATGCGCACCGGGAAAATCGACGCTGTGATTGTCGGGGCTGACCGGATCACGGGAGATGCGGTCTTCAACAAGATCGGCACCTACATGCATGCCGTCTGCGCCTCTCACCACGACATCCCGTTCTACGTCGCCGCCCCGCTCTCCACCTTCGATGCCACCCGGACAGAGCAGGAAGTCCCTCTCGAGGAGCGGGGGCGCGAGGAACTCGCGGTTATGGGAAACCGGACCCTGATCCCGGACGGCGTGCCGGTGAAGAACTTCGCGTTCGATGCAACTCCCATGGAACTCATCAGCGCGATTATCACCGAACGGGGCGTCGTCCGGCCGCCGTTCAATATCAGCGCACTCTTATCACGCACTGCATCCAATAACGAACCATAAAAGGACACCTCTCATGGCATTCGATCTCAGCCCCTGGCACAGCGCTGTGTATATCATAGGGGAAGCGACCGTTATTTTTGTTCTCGGGGCAATCCTCGTATCGTTTGTCCTTGTCATCATCTCCCTTTACTCGATAAGAAAAGGGCGCCTGTACTGCCCCCGGCTCATCAAGGCAGGTATCGTTTTTCTTGAAGGATTCATGAAAGGGTTCTTCCGTCTTCTCGGCCTCGAAGACAAGGAGATGCTCACGTTTTTAATCAAGATCCACAACACGATGAACGCGAATGAATTTTCCCGTGTTCCCCTGACCGAACGGGCGGTCTTTGTCCCCCAGTGCCTGAGATCCGCAAAGTGCCCGGCCCACCTTACCCCAGAGGGGCTCAAATGCGTGAACTGCGGGCAGTGTACGGTGGGTGAGGCCCGGCTCCTTCTGGAAAAAATGGGATACCGGGTCTTCATTATACCGGGATCGTCGTTTATCAAACGGATGGTTAAAAAATACCACCCGAAGGCGATCATCGGCGTCGGATGCTTGGCAGAGGTAAAAGAAGGGGTGGACATGGCCGATAAGATCGGCCTGATTGCGATGGGCGTGGTGACCTTAAAGGAAGGGTGCGTGGAAACGCTGGTCAACTGGCAGGATATCTATGACGTTGCAACGCTGGGACTCGATCCGGCATCAGTTCCCGATGACCTTCATGCTCTTGCCGGTTAATTTCCCGCTTTTTATTTTGCCGTGAACAACGATCGCATCGCTGCTGGTTACGTCGCCTACATGGACGTCGGGCCTGATGATGACCTTGCCACCGGCCTGTACCGAATAGACTACGCAGTGATCGAGGAGGATAACATCGTCGGATGCAACGAGGGGGCCCTTGACCCGGGCATGGCTCCCGATGATCGCGCTCCTGCATTCCACGTCAAGGGCAACACTTGACTTCATCCCCAGTTCAAGCCTCCCGGTCACGACAAGTCGCCCCCAGAAATGGGTCCTCGCGGGAACGATAAAATCGCCATCAATTCTGACATTGCCTTCGTAATACGACCCTTTGGGGGCATAATACGTGCTGCCTTTCCGGATGACGTTTGCCATGGGAATATCAAGGTAGATGAGGCATGACCTTGTGCATAAAGGTTGTTGTCCCCTGTTGTGGCGGTACTTCACAGGTACACGGCTGACAGCGTGAATACCACAAGGGAGGCGAACATCCCGATCTTGAGAAGGCCGGTCGATCCGGCCGCTTTGAGCCGGTCGGGATCCGTGCAGCCGAGCGCACTGAACGCGGCAATGATGACGATGATGTCGACAAGGGCGATGCCGGCGAGATACCACATCCCCCACCAGAGATAGGGCAGCACGCTTGCCGCAACGGCCGCAATCGCAAAGACAAATGCGAGGAGGGCAGTCTTTTGTACGCCGATCCGGATGGGCAGGGTATCGGCACCCCCGGCACGGTCCCCGTCAATGTCCTCGGCATCCTTCAAGAGTTCCCGGGCCAGCATGGCAAGGAACGCGATGGTGGCAACCGGCAGCATGTCCAGCAGTCGGTTCCCTCCGGCAAGCGCCCCGCCAAAGAGGAAGATGCTTGCCGCGAGATACGAGACGGCGGCATTCCCAAAAAACGGCGTGCTCTTGAGCCGGGCCGCGTAGGCGACCAGGAGGAAGGCATTAAAGAGGGCGATTGCCAGGCAGAGCGGCACAGTAAACGCGCTGATCAGGATACCCAGTAAAAACAGGACCCCTGCGTACACCAGGGCGGAATTCCGGCTTACCGTGCCAGATGGGATGGGACGCTCCGGGCGGTTGATCGCATCGATCTCCGCATCGAAATAATCGTTGATCACGTTCCCGGCGGCGGTAATAAGGGTAACAACGGCCATGAGCAGGATGACACCGGGCACAAGCGTGCCGGTGGCAATAAGGTATGCGACGACAGCCGCAAGCCCGGCGACAACCGAGTTTGCCGGCCGGATAATGCTGAAAAATCCTGCAATGCCCATACGCAGGATCACGTATCTGGCCGTTTGGTAATTAACCTGCCCTAAAAAATGCCCCTACGGGCGAGGGGGGATTTGAACCCCCGACCATTAGCTTAGGAGGCTAACGCTCTATCCGGACTAAGCCACTCGCCCACTGCTCATACCAATTGCAGGGGAATATGTATAAGTTTTGCGCGCTTCAACATCTCTCCCGCAATGGACGTAATCCAGGCAACGGAAGGAAAGACAACGTTTTTTGTCCCGGTCCAGGACAACCGGGAGCAGTTCCCACCCGGCACCGCCCCGGTCTTTTTTAACCGCCGTATGGAGCTCAACCGGGATGCCACCGTCCTTCTCCTCTCGGCACTCAAACCATCCGATTACGTTGACGCGATGGGTGCAACCGGTGTCCGGGGGCTCCGGGTCGCAAACGAGTGTGGGATCCCGGTCACGATCAACGACAGGGACCCGGAGGCAATCCCCTTAATCGAAAAAAACGTGGCCCGTTCGGGTCTTCCCATCGAGGTCACCTGCCGTGATATCAGTTCCCTTTTGTCCGAGCGGTCCTTTGACGCGGTCGACCTTGACCCGTTCGGGACGCCAGCCCCGTTTGTGGATGCCGGGGTACGGGGCTGCCGAAGGTTCCTGCTCGTGACAGCCACAGATACGGCGCCACTCTGCGGGGCGCATCTCCGGGCCGGCATCCGCCGATACTTCGCCCACCCGCAAAACACCGAGTACCATAGCGAGGTTGGACTCCGTATCCTCCTTGGGTTTGTCGTCCGTGAAACAGTAAAATACGACCGGGGTATCGAACCGCTCTTCTGCTTTGCCCGGGAGCACTTCGTCCGCTTAAACCTCAGGATCACCCGGGGCGCACAGGCTGCGGACCGGACGATTGCAAAGATCGGCTTTGTGATGCAGTGCCCCTCCTGTGCCTACCGGGAAGAGCAGCCCGGGATGTTTCCCACCTCTGCCACCTGCCCGCACTGCAAGAAACCGCTCGACCCCATCGGCCCGCTTTATCTGGGAAAACTGGTCAATGACGAGATCCTCGGGCAGATGCAGGACCGGCTTGCCGGCTGCGACCTGGGTACAAAAAAGGAACTTACAAAACTGCTAACAGTCTGCCGGGAGGAACTTCCGCTCTCCAGCCACTACGATTACCATCACCTTGCCCGGTCGCTTGCCACATCCCCGCTGCCTATTGAGACCGTCCTTGAACGGCTGCGTTCTGCCGGGTACGCCGCAAGCCGTACCCATTTCTCCGGCACCGGGGTAAAAACCAACGCCCCGCTCCCTGCACTTCTTGCAGTAATCGGTACACCGGATAAAAAAGGTAAAATCCCATCCCAGAAGGAATGAAGACCGGATAGGATCCACATCACTTAAAGGTGAGGGGTTCTCGTTCTCTCTGCAAACGGCAGTATTCCCCGCCGGTCTTTGCTGTTCTCGCCCGTGCGGACGGTCAGTGCTCGATGATGATGGTGAGGATATCCCCGTCGAGGAGTTTGTGCGTAAGGCCGACCCGCTGGCCGCCGTGCTTCACGGATTTTCCCCAGACCCGGGCATACCGGAACCGGCGGACGAAATCCCGGTGGAGCTTGGTGCAGACCGTCTCGACCGTACTCCCGGTCCTGACGATCAGCGGCTCTTCGAGATCGGCCTCGCCGCTCTGGGGTTTGAGGTAGACTCGCATAAACCCGAGGCAGTCGTAGATCGCGTCCTTGAGCTCCTCCATGTGGTACCCGGAATGGGCGGAGATCATGATCGGCGAGGTTTCGAACCGGTCCTTGATATCGTGCTCGATATCGAGGTATGCCTCCTTGTCGATGAGATCCACTTTATTGACCGCGATGAACGCCGGCACGTAGACACGGTTGCCCTGTACCGCATCGATTAAATCTTCCTGGGTCGCGTTGCCACGGATCAGCACTTCCGCGTTCATCATCTTGCTCTCGGAGAGGATCGACCGGACGTCCTCGATGTCGAGGTCAAGCGTCCCGACCGCCGAGAGCCGGACACCGCCCACCGAGGTCTTCTTAATGGTGATGTCGGGTTTTGGGACGTTGATACGGATGCCCGCATCGTAAAGCTCCTTGATGAGGACGTTCACGTGCTTGCCGTTGAAGACGTCCACGAGAATGATGATGATGTCGCCGCTCCGCACGACACCGATGACTTCCTTGCCGCGCCCCTTGCCCATGGCTGCGCCGGCGATAAGTCCCGGGATATCGAGCATCTGGATCTTCGCACCCTTGTGTTCGAGCGCGCCGGGCACCACGGTGAGCGTGGTAAACGAGTACGCGGCCACCGCGCTCTCGGTACCGGTGAGTTTGTTGAGGAGCGTGCTTTTACCGGTCGACGGGAAACCGACGAGCACTGCGGTCGCATCGCCCGACTTCTTGACGGAGTAACCTTCCCCACCCCCGCCGGACTTCATCGCACGGGCGACTGCTTCGTCGCGGAGTTTTGCGATCTTCGCTTTTATCCGCCCGATATGCTTGGAAGTAGCCTTGTTATAAGGTGTCTTTGACAGCTCTGCTTCCAGTTCAGCTATCTGCTCTTCAAGACTACTAACCATTTCTCATATTAATCGATGCATGTTCGGGATATAGTTGTTTATGGGGAATCCTTTCGATCCCGCCCAAAAAGCCGCAAAACCCCCGGATTGATAAAATTCCCTGCTTTGCCCGTCCCGTTTCCCAATGTGGTTTACCCGCCCGATCCTTCAGCTGAAAAGGCAGGGGTAAAGCTGACAAACTTTAAGTAAGTCCCTCGCCTATGTTACTGGGCAATTACGCTGCTATAGTGTAGACCGGCCAATCATGCGAGCCTCTCACGCTCGCGACAGGGGTTCGAATCCCCTTAGCAGCACTTTTCGACGATGGTTCTATTCTACAGACAAAAAAATACATGAACTTTTAAGCAACAGTTTTAATAATCCCTTGAAAAATAACACAATACATGACTCATAAGGATACTGCTGTTTCGTTGAAAATACCAACCGAGTTGGTTGAAAAACTGGATACTATTGCAAAACAGAAGTTCCTGAATCGTGATGATATTATTATTGATGCGTGTGCCTATTATTGCCAGTTCTGTGATATGAACAGTGAGCGATTTCCTAAAACGATGCGCAATGTATTCTTTAATCTCGCACGTCATGATGATGAATTTCGTACGCTGTTGCGGCAAGTGATACGGAATGACCCCACCACGGATTCTGATAATGACAAATAATTTTACCATCTCACTTTTACCCTGATGGTCAAATCCTCTTTTCTGGATTGTTATCGAAAGCAGAAAGTTACCGCAGAGATACCCTTAAAACCCTCCCTCGCGAACCTGAATCCGGTGAATCCACATGGCCAAGGTAACAGTCGGCCCGATGCCGTACATGAGTGTCATGCCCACCGTGCTCGTGGGCGCAAACGTGAAAGGTAAACCGAACTACATGACCGCCGCATGGGCCACGGTCGCCTGTATGGCGCCGCCGATGGTCTGCGTTGCGCTTAACAAGACGCGGTACACCGTAAAGGGCATCGAAGAGAACAAGACCTTCAGCCTGAACGTGCCGTCCCTCAAGCAGGTCGTCGAGACCGACCACTGCGGTCTTGTTTCCGGTACGCAGGTGGACAAGTCAGCAGTCTTCCGGTCGACCTATGGCAAACTCAAGACCGCTCCCCTCGCGGAAGAGTGCCCGGTCAATATCGAGTGCAGGCTGTTCAAATCCGTTGACTGCGGGAGCCACCTGCTATACATCGGCGAGGTCGTGGAGATTCATGCTGACAAGTCCTGCCTCACAGAAGGGAAACCGGATATCGCAAAGATCAATCCGATCGTCTATGCCCAGGCCACCTATTTTGGTGTGGGCAAGCAGGTTGAGAAAGCGTTCTCGGTCGGGAAGAACTACCCAAAGTAAGGTAGGGAGTTTTCCCGGGCCAATGCTTTTTTATTATCGTATCGGCACGTTTTTACGCACCGCTGCCGGCTGTTTTTATCTCCGTCAGAATGCCTGAAAAAAGCGGTTCCATCCACCCCACCTTATCCTGGCTCAACGGGCGGGCAGGGAAGATTATCCTACAGAAAAATGGGGATGAGATATCCGCAGGTCAGAACGTAATAGCCGGGTTCAGGCCACCGTTTCACCGGCTTACTTCCCTACCCGGCGGAGCCGCAGCGAACTGATCCACCCGAAGATCCCCGACGCCCTCCGCTCGGGGAACACCCCTTCGGCAACCGATTTTACTTCCTCGACCGAATAGAACGCTTTCGGGTGATATTCCTTGATGATACTGACTACGTGGGCGAGATCCTTCCTCTTGATGATCGTAAAGACCATCTTCACCGGGCCCTTTCCACCTTCCCCATCAATGCTCGTGACACCGTAATTCTGGGCCCGGAGATACTGTATCAGGACCGAGGGATCTTCCTTGGTGATGATCCGTACACTCGTAAGGCCAAGCGACAGTTTCTCCTCGATAGCCATGCCGACAAACGTCCCGGTGGCAAACCCTGCGCCGTACGCGATGTAACAGACGGCGTTGGTCAGGTTGTTCATGACCTGGCCGATGGCCACCAGCCAGATGATCACTTCGAAAAAGCCGATAAACGACGGGAGGTACTTGATCCCTTTCGACATGAAGATGACCCGGATCGTATCCAGGCTCATATCGCAGATACGCGCACAAAAGATCAGGAGAGGTACGATAACAAAGGTAAAAACACCGGCGGAAATAATGAATGCACTCATGGCTGCCACGCTCCCGTTTTACGGATTTCCCGTTCGTGTACTGGATTTTGGGTATTATACTCCTTAAACGGTATGTATGGTTTCCCTGAAGTGACGTGTTTTCGCGTCAGTTCCAATCAGGGTTCCAGATTGTGGCGCGACGAGGGGAGATACGTAAGCGGGGAGGGAGTACGGCTGGTGCAATCAACACTTTTTTTAGGATAGAGACAGTGAGAAAACCATTCAGAGAACGTTACGGCAGATGAATATCTGATGCTGTCCAACCATGCATACCTCTCCCTTGTGATCCCTCCGCAGGACCGGATCCTGCTTGCGATCGCCCTTCTCTGCATTGCTGCCGTACTCTCCTATTTTCTGGTAAAAGCCCTGCTGTATTCTGCGGAGCACGAATCCGACCTGTAAGCCGTACCTGGCTCCACGGGAATAGAAAAAAACCCACCGTACGCTCCGGCACACCGACATTAAGCGATGTAATCCCGGATTTTCTGCACGAGGGCCAGTTCCTTCTGAATCTCGCCTTCCTTCTCGGTCTGGATGCGGTCAATGATCTCAGCGATGGGCCGGGAAAGGCTGACAACGTTCTGCGGTCGGCCAATCGATTCTGTCCTGACCAGCCTGCTCGTGATCCAGCCCTGCTCTTTGAGATACTGCATCGCAATGCTGACTTCCGGCTGGCGGAGGTCGGCACCCCGTTCGATATCGCGGGAGGTGGTTTCGGGAGTGTTTGCCAGAAATACCAGCACTTTTGCAACGGTCCGAGGAACACCGATCCCGATCAGGAGATTGACAAACTCCGTTTCATTCTCGGTAAAATACTGCACCTTTCTGCCTTTCATCCAGCCCATCCTCCGGCCGGTATATAATTCAGATGTTATATTGAGAGTGCTATAAGCATTGTGATGGTGCAGCGCATAATTTTTCAAGGGGTTTACGTCACCCTTGAGATTTTTACCTGGATCTTATCGCCCTATTTTTTTATCTCCACACTGATGTGCTTGTCCTTAATCGAAACCTTGTGCACGCCATATTTGCCAGATGCTATAATTCTCTCGAGTTTTGCCATATCCGTACAGAACATCCGCCGGAGATCATCATCCACAAAAACGACTGTTGCCTTGAACACTCCCCATCAGGCATTCCCTGTATCAGAGATGCACACGGGATATCTACTGTTTCGCAGGTGCACGTATCAATTATCTGCGGGGGATCGTTTTTGGGGTCTTTAACAGTCATTTTTCAACCCGGTTTGTGGATTTAACGCATATCTGCGACTTTTTTTGAGGAAGCATTAAATATCGTATCCCTGCATATCCCTATACGAAGAACTATGAGCAGGGAGAAGATCAAGGTTCCAGGTAATGTGTATGAAGAGCTGGTCGCCCTTGAGCGTGAGATCCATTTCACGCTGGACACCCAGGACACAGTACGGCGGGCAGAAGACCGGGGATACATGGCGGCAGCAAACTGGATACGGCAGAACGAAAATGCGTACAAGGTCGGTTTCTCATGGGGCTTTGAACCCGAGGCAGAGGCACAGCACAGCATGATCCAAGATGTTCCCGAACGGGCAGACCCGGTCCAGAGGCGGACGGTGTCCCATCCACCGCCTATCCAGGCCAGCCGGCCGCAGCCCCAACCAACCCGGTCCCCCCAGAAAAAATCTTCATCCGGCAGCGGGAACGGTATTATTGCAGGGATCAAAAACTGGATCAACAAATATTTCTGATCTTCATCCTTCCTTTTTAGAGAGAGCCGGTAAACCGGCAGATTTTACGGCGTGTTTCTTTTTAATATCGCAGTGTAATCGGCGCGGTCCGGTACTTACGGTCCAAAAGGAAGAATGGGGGGGCGCCGGGCAGGGGTATACCCGCAAACGTGTAAAAAGACTAATCTGGAGATACCGGGAAATACTTTCCCGGGAAGCACGATCTTTTATGGCACGCGAACTCAGCGAAAAGGATATTGAAATCTTAAAAAAACTCGCACCCGAATGCGGAGATCTCACCTGCGGCGGATCGGGACACCAGTTCCACGCGATCCTGCCCCCGGTCTCCAACCATTTTGCAGAGAGTGCCGAGGATTTTACCGGGCGGATCAGCAAACTTTCCGACGAGGAACTGGCCTACATCACTGAAAAGATCCTGACCGGGGAAGAGGGGCTTGGGTGCGTTGAGGTCGAGGATGCAGAAGCGCTTGTTAAACTCATCCACGACCGGATCTCCCCGGAGATTGCCCAAAAAGTGATCGTGGCATACGAGTCCGGCGCCGAATGCGATCGCTGATCATTCTACCGGAACGATCCCTGTCATGACCGATATCGCCCCCCTGCTTGCGGCCCTTGGCTCACCCACGGTAAAGACACGACGCGATGCGGCCGCCCGGCTCGGCAGATCCGGTGACCCTTCGGCAGTGGCGCCGCTCGTTCAGGCGCTTTCCGATGCGCACCCGGCCGTCCGCCGGGAAGTGGCACAAGCGCTCGGCAGGCTGGACGATGAACGGGCGGTGCCGGGCCTCATCACCCTACTGGCCGATCCAGACCCGGAAGTCAGAGCCGGGTCGATCGCCGCGCTCGGCAGGCTGAAGGACCGGCGGGCAGTCATCCCGCTCACCGTCTGCCTGGACGACCGCGATGACCGGATCCGGGCCGGGGCGGCGGAGGTGCTGGGCAGTCTTGGCGACCAGAGGGCGGCAGGACCGCTCCTGAACGCGAGCAACGATCCCTTTGACGCTGTCCGGGAGGCAGCCTGCCGCGCCCTTGCCCGCATCAAAAAAAAGGCATAAGGCCCGGACACCAGCACCAGCACACAATTTTTAACCCCCTGTTGACTACCTACTGGTACCTGTCCATGGAGTGTTTGTCATGTCAGAAAATCCTCCCTCTTCAATGACGCCGGTAAACCCGCCCGGTGTCGAGTATGTCATCAGGTTCTTCGCGCTTGTTCCGATGGCGCTCTACATGATCGTCGCTGCACTGCTCACAATCATCGCGGTTTTCTCGGTCTACGATGCGGCGCACCTGATCGTTACCATGATCGTCACCCACGACCTTGCAGACGGTATCGTTGCGGTGATCAACGCCCTGCTCCTCACGATCACCATCATAGTCCTCTTTGAGACCGTTACCGTCTATTTCCGGACGAAGCACGTCGAGGTGCGGGCGCTTCTCATCGCCGGCCTCACGGGTATGGTCAGGCATATCCTGATCTTCAACATATCGAGCACAACCGATGCACTCCAGATGTTTGCCGCCGTAGCCCTGCTCGCGGTTCTCATCGCCGGCATCGTCCTTGTAAAAAGCGAAGTGACATCACCCCCGGTCTGATCTTTTTTCGTGCACCCGACATGCACAGAACCGACCAACTGTTTGTCCCATCACGGGAATTTTATAGATGCATGCTCTACTGAGGGATACGGAGGAGGAGTGCCGGTGCCCGGTATCATCGAAGCGGACAATCTGACCAAGACCTACAGCGGTGCGGCTGCCGTCAGCCACATCCGGTTCTGCGTGAAAAAAGGTGAGATCTTCGGATTCCTTGGGCCGAACGGCGCCGGGAAGACCACAACCATGCGGATGATCGCGTGCGTCTCGCCCCGCACATCCGGAACGCTGCGGGTGTTCGGCATGGATCCCGATGACAATCCGGCCGAAATCAAACAACGGATCGGCGTCGTCCCTCAGGAGAGTAACCTCGACCCGGACTTCACATGCGCGGGAAACCTGCTCACCTATGCCCGGTACTTCGATCTCCCCGCAGCCGAGGCAAAAAAACGGACTGATAACCTGCTCGCGTTCGTGGCGCTTACCGAGAAACGTGATGTGTCCATCGACAAGCTCTCGGGGGGCATGAAGCGCCGGCTCATCCTTGCCCGGGCGCTCATCAACAACCCGGATCTGCTTATCCTGGACGAACCGACCATCGGCCTCGACCCGCAGGCACGCCACCTGATATGGGAACGCCTCCGGCTCCTCCAGGTGCAGGGACACACCATCGTGCTCACCACCCATTATCTCGACGAGGCGGCCCGGCTCTGCGACCGGCTCGCGATCATGGACAACGGTACGTTCCTTGTCGAGGGAAAACCCGCCGATCTCGTCCGGGACCAGATAGGAAGCGAGATCGTGGAGATGGATAACACCCCGGACGTGATCGCCTGCCTTACTGAGATGGGCATACCATATGAAACCATTGGCGATCAGGTGCAGGTGGCAACGGGTGCGTCCCGGGAGCTTGCAAAGACCCTGCTCGACCGGTGCAAAACAAGCCGGGTGAGCACCCGGCCCGCGACACTCGAAGACGTTTTCCTGAAACTGACCGGGAGGAATCTGAGGGAATAACATGGCATCCGTCTTTTCACTTCCACGGGTCAGCAGGCGTGCGATAAAGGTCTGGCAGCGCAACCTCAATGTCTTCTGGAAGACATGGAAGGTGAATTTCTTCCCACCGCTTATCGAGGCACTTCTCTACCTCGCTGCCTTTGGCCTGGGGATCGGGATGTACGTTGGCGCGATAGATGGCGTGCCGTATATCACCTACATCGCGCCGGCCATCCTCGCGATCTCGGTCATGAACTCTGCGTTCTTCGAGTGCACGTACGGCTCGTACGTGAGGATGTATTACCAGAAAAGTTTTGACGCGATCATCGCGACGCCGCTCTCTATCGAGGACGTGATCGCAGGAGAACTCCTCTGGGGCGCGACCCGGAGTGTGATCTCGGTCGCGATCATGCTGCCGGTGCTCGTGGTGTTCGGGGTCATCTCGCTTCCGTTCTCACTTCTTGCCATCCCGCTCGCATTCCTCGCCGGGCTCACGTTTGCCAGCCTCGCGATGTGCTTTACCGCGATCACGCCAAGTATCGATACGCTCAACTACCCCTCATTCCTGTTCATTACGCCCATGATGCTCTTCTCGGGTACCTTCTTTCCCCTTTCAGTCCTCCCCGCGATCTTCCAGTACATCGCCCTTGCAATCTTCCCGCTTGCCCATCTGGTGGCGCTGATGCGGATGGCGACGCTTCCCTCGGCAGGTGCACTGCTCCCCCTGCACCTCGCGTGGATACTCGTCGCTACCGTGATCTTCTGCGTGATCTCGATCAACCTTATGCGGCGCCGGCTGATCGTGTAACGTTTGGGGAGTCCAAAAGAATATTACCGGAGCCCGGCCCGTTCCTTCTGCTGGCGGGAAGAGGGATACTGCTGCCAGAGGATACCGGACGGGCCGGTTGCTTTGCCGGAGGTGTCCTGCTCCGGTGTTACCGTACGTTCAGCACGTTCAGATTTACGTATGTTCCGGAGCGCTTCGTCAAGAAAGGCAACCTCCCGTTCTATATCGGTCAGGGAAAAATCCCTCTGCAGCTCCAGAAGAAGGATGCCGATCTCCTCCCTGATCTGAAAACCGGTGATCCCCCCGGTACCGTACATACCCAGTTCGTGATAGCATAGCATCGTACGGTACGCTTCCGTATACGCAAAAGAGATCACGGAAGAGTTCTTCGCGGCAGGCCCGGCCGCCCATACGTTCCACGATTTTTAGTTCACGGGTAATGCGTTCGTATTCTGCCGGTGCCCCCGTGAGCGCGGCGTCACCCTTAAAAGAGGCCAGAACCGAACGCAGTGGATATTGTTCAAAATAAGGCGCACCGGCCCGGTACCTGCCGAAACTGCTGCGTTCAGATGCGTGATCACGGATCTCCTGCACGGCAGTGCCGTACCATTGCATTCGGTGCCCGATATCATCGATGGTGGTTGTATCCATGAGATTACCTTCGCTGATGTGTCGGGGTAAAACGGGAAATGGATTGAAAAACTGCTTTAACCATTGCCGGTTTTTCCTTAAATAATTTTAACGACGCAGGGACCGGACACTCCATTGCACAAAAACCGGCACTGCGGTTAAACTGGAACGGATCCGTCTTGTTTTCTGACAATCCGGAGGACGTAGAGTTCCTCACCTTCCAGGGTCTGCTGCCGCGCCACTTCTGCAATAAAACCGCGATCGGCAAACAACTCCCTGACTTCATACAGCCCGGTCAGCGATGAGACAAGGAGCAGAATCCTTCCCTTGGGGGCAAGCACCCCGCGGACTGCATCGGCAAACCGCCCGATTACCGCCCGCCCGGTGGCACCGCCATCCAGCGCATACTCCAGCCAGTCATCGATCCGCTCCTCCGGTTGTGTCGGAAGGTAAGGAGGATTGAAGATGATCAGGTCGAAGGTACCCCGGAGGCCGGAGCAGAGATCGTTTCGCACCACATCAAGACCTTTTTCCCGTGCACAGAAGACCGCATGGGGGTTGATGTCGGTTGCCACGACATCGCAGTCCTGCACCAGCGCCGCAGCGATACGACCGGAACCGGTGCCGATCTCCAGCACCCGGTCCCCGGGCCTCACCTCGGCTTGGGCTGCCGCGAGAAGCAGGAACGTATCGGCCTCGGGCTGGTATACCTGTGCAGGATCGTAAGGCATAACTGAAAAGAGTGGGGCGGGGAGGTTGAAAAGGGATCGCCAGTAGGGGGTGCCAAACGTCGTGACAAACTTTCACAAACTCCGGATTATCATAAACCCACCGGCAATTTATACGGGAAAAATTCGTACTTTTCAATTGGATTCCTTTTCTCTATGCAATATGGATAGGGGCTGATGCCCCCATACCCCCGGTTGTGAGGGGTTCCGCTGCCCCCGACGGGGCGGCCCCCGCGGCGGGCCAATGACCCCGTTTTAACACAAAATGAGGATATTCTGAAAAATGTCGTTCTCATCATACAAGCGGGTGCAAACACCAGATAGTGTGGTTTTCCCACGCATCTCCTTGAGATCGTGGGATGACCTGTGGATTGTGGGGGATCCAATTCCCCGGAAAATGCGTCTCAAAAATGAGCTTGTTTGCAAAGATTCCCGCCGGGAAAAAACCGGTAAGAAGTACCTTACTCAAAATTTGCAATAGTCGCAAAATCTTCCAGGTACAGTTCTTCCGGCCGGCTCTGGAGGATCTCACCCGGCAGTGCGTCGATCACCCGGGTTGCCCATTCGTGGTCGAGCATCCCCGAAGATCCCCGGAGGCCATTTCGCACCGTCTTTCTCCGGTGAGTAAACAATGCCCGTACGACATCAGCATACCGTTTTTTGTTGTTGAACCCAAAGATCGGCGGGCGGGGGAAGATCTTCACAACCATAGAGTGCACCTGCGGTTTTGGCGAGAAACAAGTGGGCGGGAGCGTAAAGCACTGCTGCACGGCCGCATAGGTCTGCACCATGATCGAGAGCCTGCCGCATTCCTTTGTGCCTGCCGGGGCGACCATACGCCGGGCAAACTCCTCCTGGTACATCAGAACCGCCACCTCAAACCCGATATCGAGGAGCCGGAAGGTGATCTTCGATGAGACCGAGTAGGGGAGGTTGGAAACGACCATCTCAAATGGCGGGAGATCGCACCGGGTTGCATCCCCATGCGTCACGGTGAGCGTCCCCGTATGAATCTCTTCGGAAAAACGTTCAGCCAGTTCTTCGCAGAGCTGCCCGTCAAGTTCCACCGCATGCACAGTGGCGCCCCGGTCAAGCAGGGCCCGGGTCAGCGCACCGTTCCCCGGCCCGACCTCAAGAACAATCTTCCCCTTCACGTCCACAAGATCCGCGATCCGTTTTATCGCGTTTTTATCGATGAGGAAGTGCTGGTCGTGATACGCTTTCATTTCGTCGTGAATAGGTGGTACTTGACGTCCTTGTCCTGCAGTTCTTCGAGGATCCGTGCCTGGATCATCTTCTCCGGATGGGGGATTGACTTGATCCGTGTGGAGATATCCGTGAAACTCAGAAACGGCTTTTTGTTCCGGGCTTCAAGCACCTCCCACATCAGTTTCTTCCCGATACCGGGCAGCAGGTGCAGCATGTGGAGCTTGGGCGTGATCGATATCGCCTTGTTAAAGAACGTGACAAAATCAGGTTCCCGTTCAGTCACCACCTGCTCGATCATGAACGGCAGTTCGCCTTTTGCCGTCGGGGTCAGTTCGTCGTAACTGATCCGGCGCTTCACGCGCTCGATCTTTTCCCGCTCGGAGTCGCCGATATAGACCTTGTCATGGAGGTTGATGACCACGCCGGGTTTGGGAATCAGCTCGAGTAACTTGAACTGCTCAAGCCCCATCGCCTGCACAACAGGTTCACGCTTAAACTGGGGTCGTGGGTCGTCGGCATGCCCTTTCATGAGCACATCCAGTACGATCGCATTGACCTCTTTTTTCTCGACTTTCATAATGAACACCTCAGAAGTGTGCCATGACTAAGTCGATAATAGAATCAATCTCTTCGGGAGCGAGCGTGTATCGCTCCTTTGCGAAGATCGCCCGCACTTCATCCCGGCTTTTGGGCATGATATTTGCGATCCGGTAGGCGATCTCCGGCTTCATCTTCTCAAGCTTGAGGAGTTTATCCACGAGATCCTTGGATTTCTCAGGAGTAGTCTTCGCAAGCTGATTGGCATGATCCATGCTGCGCCGGAATTCATATGACATCTCCTTTTCCGCAGCTATCCGTTCTGCCTCCACGCCTAAAAGAGTTGCGCGGAGCTCGGGAAGCGTAACCTTCTCTTCGCTAAGTATACCCTTAACTTTCATGCCAATCACCTGACAAATGAGTTTACTTTTGTGCTTTTAGATGTTGCGGTCGTGCAATGACCGTCTTTTCCGCATTGCCGTCATGAATGGAGAGCATCCATGCACGGCCGCGTTTGCCAATGACCGTGCCGGTTAATCCGTGGAAGCGGCGGTGCGGCATCCCTTTCTGGATGCTTGAGTTCACAACAATATGAACCTTGTCGCCGACCTCAAACTTCTGGATAACGGAGGTGACTGGCGGCAGCCCGCGCTGTCTCAATTCTTTCTTGAATTTATACCGAGTCTTCTTTCTGGGTCCGTTGTGGTGTGCCATATTAATCTCCCTCCTTTGGTCCTTCTACTAGCACGACATCGAGACTGGTGACGTGCGCAGATCGTTGCAGGATCTCGGCAAGACTCGGGATGGTCCTACCCTGATCGCCGGATATGAGTTCCTTGATGTAGAGGCCGGCTTCGCCAAGGACTTCAAGGACGAACTTTCCGTCCTGCTCCCCTACACACTCAATATCGAGGACTTTACGCTCCCGGATCTTATCAGCTCTCCGGTGAGCGACCCGTATGGGCGTGCGCTGCTGTATTATGACGCCCTTTAAGGTTTTCAGGGCATTTGCGAGTTCTCCCGCAGATAATTGCCCTTCGACCTCGACCAGGATCCTGTATTTTTTATGCGCTTTACTTGATTTAAGGGTTTCCACCTCCGCCCGGTCGCTCCAGCGCGAAATGGCGACCGAAACCCGTCCTTCTGCGGTCCGGTTGATCTCCGCTTCAAGGGCGGCAAGGTCCATCGTACGCTTTCTGGGGGCGATGACTTCAAGGATAAACGGCCTGCCGGTCCCGATCATCCGGGCGTCGATATCTTCCCTGCCAGCCCCGTGCAGTACCGCATTTTCCGCGTCGAATGCTTCGATCACCGGCCGGCCGATCAGTTCTTCCACCGAGTCCATGTACTGCTTGCCGGTATAGTTGCATTTCTCGCAGCCGGCTCCCTTGCAGGCCCGGCAATTCCAGTGTGTCTGCGGTATGCCACGCTCGAATTTCTGATACCTGCCGTAGAACAGGATCGAGTTAACCTGGATGTCAACCATGCCGGATGCCGGGTCAAGCAGCGCGACGATATCGGGTTTTTTGAAGTCCACGGTCTTTCCCGTGAGCGCCGATACCGCCTTTCCCACCTCACGGTTCACCTCAGACTTGAACGGTTCGGGTTCACCGAGGGACAGGTCGCTCCAGACCATCTCCTCGTTTTCCGCGACCAGCGGCGGGACCCGGCAGCCGACAAGGAAGGTCGAGTACTCGTATCCCTCCATCGCGGCAACCACTTTTTTTGCCCATTCGGGCACCGCGTCAAAGAAGTTGCCACAGATCCAGCAGGTGCCGGAGAACCGCTCGTACGGCTGGTTTAGGGTCAGCGCCCGTGCAATCCTGAGCCCACGACCCCGTTCATCGTCCGTGAGACCATGCGAGCGCTTGCCAAAGAACCGCCCGAGGCAGTGGTCACAGCAGTCCCCGTATGCGAGGATCTTTTCGACCTGTTCGTTTATTTCCATCCGTTCTTCCTCCGGTCAATCTCGTTTGAGATGACCGTAATCGTATCATCGGCATGCAGGCAGACCGGCCCCACCGAATACCGGGGAGCGTCCTTCATGAGCGCCTCCTCGGAGTCTGAAAAGTTCTGATGATCCGAGAGCAGGAATCCTTCCGGGACAACCGGAACCGTGCGGATATCGGTGCCCTTCTCGTCCAGCACGACAAACGCGTGCTCCGTAAACAGGCGTTCAAGGCCGCCATTTCTCACATACACCCCGGGCGATGCTTCGCGGAACTCGCTCCCGCAGGGAATGGAAAGCGCCTTTTTAACAAGCGCCCCGGCACTCCGTTCATCGGGCGAGAGCGAGCGGATCTCGCTCCCCTTAAACAGCACGGTCTTTGGCACTTTTGGCCCGCCGAGGAGGACAAGGTAGCAGTCCACATCCCTGCGCAGGTCGTGCGAGAGGAAGAGCGACGCATTCGCGCACCGGCAGAGCACGTCCATGCGCCCTGCCCCGGGGAGATCGTTTAAGGAAAAGTCCCCGTCCGTGCGGGCAAGATGCCCGACAATGGCAAACGAGGACATGTTACTGCATTCCGGAGAAGCGTTTCATCAGGCGCTGCATGTTGAATTTCCCGCCGCTGCCGGCGCCCCGCAGGCCTTTGAGGGTCTTGTGCATCATCTTGTAGTATTTCAAAAGTTCCCGCACTTCCTCGGGAGTGCCGCCTGCACCCCGGGCGATCCGCTGCATTCTCGAACTGTTGATGAGACCGGGATCGTCAAGCTCCTTTGGCGTCATCGAGTCCATGAGGATCCGGTACCTGACCATCTTGGTGCTCGTGACATCGTAGACTCCCTCGGGGAGCTGCATGTTGCCCATCGGGAGCATGTTCATGATCTGCTTTAAGGGGCCCATCTTGTTGAGGGCTTCGAGCTGCTTGTACATGTCGCGGAGGGTGAAGTGGCCCTTCATCATCGCTTCCATGTCAACTTCGCTTGCCATCTGGGCTTCCTGGACTTTCTCGGCGAGGGCCTGGATATCACCCATCCCGAGGAGCTGGGAGATAAAGCCATTGGCATCGAAACGGTCGAGGTTCTCGATGGTCTCCCCGGCGCCGATAAAGACGATCCCGCTCTTTGTCTCAGCAACGGCTGAAAGGGCGCCGCCGCCTTTTGCGGTGCCGTCCATCTTGGTGATGATCACGCCGTCGATCCCGATCGCTTCGTGGAACCGGCGTGCCTGTTCACTTGCCTGCTGGCCGAGAGCGGCGTCGATCACGAGCCAGCGGTGGTTTGCTTTCGTGATCGCATTGAGGTCGATGATCTCCTGGATGAGATCAGGCTCCAGTGCGTGACGCCCCTGGGTATCGACAATGATCACTTCGAGATCTTTTAGTGCGACCAGTCCTTCCCGGACTAGTTTCCTTGCATCGGGAGCCTTCGGGTCGCCAAAACAGGGAACGTTAATCTTCGCACAGAGTGTCGCAAGCTGATCGTAGGCACCGGGCCGGAAGGTATCGGCGCAGATCACGCCGACCTTCATACCCTTCTTCTGGAAGTAGCGGGCGATCTTTGCCGTCGTGGTGGTCTTACCGCTTCCCTGGAGGCCTGCCATCAGGATGACCTGCGGCTCGAGTTTCAGGTCCGCCGTGGCATAGACAAGCCGGACAAGTTCCTGGTAGACGATGCGGAGGACGTGTTCGCGGACATTGGTATTTTTCGGCAGTTCCTCGTCAAGCGAGCGGGTGCGGATCGCTTTTGAGAGTTCCATGACGAGCTTGACGTTCACATCCGATGAGAGAAGCGCCCGCTGGAGGTTCTTGACCAGTTCATCGACTGCTGCCCGGTCGACCACGGCTTTGCCGGCGAGCTTCTTGAGTGCGTCCTTGAGCGAGGAGGAGAGTGTGTCCATCATCAGGCACCACTCCCGAGAAGTTCCTCGACAACCGCGCCGGGCTCGAAGGGCACAATGTCCTCATAGGCTTGCCCGGTGCCCAGGAAGAGCAGCGGTTTTCCAATGGTGTGGGCGATCGAGATCGCCGCCCCGCCCCGGGAGTCCATATCGACTTTAGTAAGCACGATGGCGTCGGCCCCGACCGTCCTGTCAAACTCCGCCGCCCGGACGACCGCATCGTTTCCCGCCACCGCTTCGTCGACATAGATGATGAGGTCAGGTTTCATCACGCGCCGGATCTTGTCGAGCTGACTCATGAGGTTTGCCTTGGTATGGAACCGGCCTGCGGTATCCGCAAGCACCACGTCGGTTTTGTGGGAGACGGCGTACTGCACGGTATCAAAGAGCACCGCAGAGGGATCAGCGCCAGTCTGGTGCTCTATGATCTTGATACCGAGCCGTTCGGCGTGCACCCCGATCTGTTCGATGGCCCCGGCCCGGTAGGTGTCGCCAGCCCCGATCACGACCGAGAAGCCCTGCTTCTTGAGATACGCACCGATCTTTGCAACGGTCGTGGTCTTGCCGGTCCCGTTCACCCCGGTAAAGAGAATTTTTACCGGCCGCTCGTGGGCCCGGATATAGGCGGGAAGGTCCAGACCATTACCAAGCACGTTCAAGAGGGCGGTTTTAAGGGCCCGGACGACAATTGCATCGACAGATTCGCCGATCTTCCGGTGTTTTCCCACGAGGCCGGTGCGAATATCTGTGATAATCGCATCGGCGACCGGCAGGGCAACGTCACTTTCCAAGAGCGTCATCTCCAGTTCATCGAGAGCCGCGGCAATATCCTTTTCCGAGACGACCAGTTCGCGGTCGATGATGAGGATCTTGACCTTGTCGGCAAGGGTCGGGCTCTTTTGCGGGGTTATGGGGAGGGAGGGGGCGGCACCCGTTTTTTCGGGAACAGGCTGTTCAGCCGCCAGTGGTGCAGTTTCCGCTGCTGCCCCGATGCTGCCGGTCAGCCGGTTCCGTGCGGCCTGCAGACGTTCTTTAAGACCCGAAAACATGTAGATAAGTTCCCCGGTTATTCTTCGTCATTCTCTTCGTGGTCGTGCGAGTGGTTGTGAGCATGGCCGGCATGGCTTTCTGCCGCTGATGCCTGGGAATAGCCCTGTTCGAGCCGTTTTGCGATCTCGTTCATCTGGCTTTGTAGTTTCTCCAGTGCCTCGGCGACTTTCTTCTGCGAGGCTTCCATCTCGGTGATCCGGTCTTTGAGGTACCCGACTGCGTCCGGGTTTGTCTTTTCCACGATCACGTCGGAACCAATATTGAGAAGCACTTTTTCCGGTTCGAGGATCTTCGCCCGGAGGCTTGCCCCGCCTCCGATCTGGAGGAGCACGGTACCGTCGTCCGCAGCCACAAGCGCTTCAAGCGCCTCGATCGCGGCGAGCGCCTCCATGCGCCCGTTCTCCATGAGTTCGAGCTGGCCGGCAAAAACCTCTGCCTGCTGTCCGTATTCCTTGAGGTAGTACTGGAGTGTCTCAAATTCGCGTTGGTCCATGGGTTGTGATGCTACCAAGATTTCTGCCTCCCTTTCTCCATTGCGGGTAACTGGATCTTTCTGATATGTTTGTCCGCAGGGAGCATAAATACATCATTGTGGGGTGCTCACCCGGCCTTCTTCATACAACGCGTCCCGGTCGTGCGGTTTGCAGCCGTTTGTTCATGTAAAGGATTGGGTCACTGTGTTTTGTTCAGAAGAGGATTATCATTTCCCCGATCCTTCCACGATCTTAATTTCCTCTTCCATCAGCCCGTATAAACTATGTACAAGTTTATCCTTCGCCGCATCTGTCGCCTCAATCTGCCGGGACAGCACTTGGACAAACGCGCAACTCGTCTTTAGCTCGCTTGTCTGGTAACAGATAGGAACGCCCCCCAACCCCCACAAATCGAACTACCCCACAACCAGGCGGTTCTTTGTTGCAGGGGAGTCCGCAAATCAAAAATCATCATAATGTTGAAGAAGCACAAAAAGAATACACCAAACAGATGCAACGCGAATATTGAGCCCGTAAATTGAAAGAGTCACGAGAGAAAAAATACTAGATACTATTGTATGGTGATAAAATGCCGCCACCAAAAGACCCGATTAAATATGAAGAATATCGCAGGAAAATAAGCGAGGCAGCAAAGAAACGGTTTGAAGACCCGATTAGAGGGAAAGAAACTCGTAGGAGAATGAGTGAGGCGCAGAAGAAACATTATGAAGACCCGATTAAAGGAGCAGAATTTCGCAGGAAACAGAGCGAGGCTGCAAAACTACGTGCTCCCAAATCAGAAGAATCTCGCAGGAAACAGAGCGAGTCATTGAAGAAACTGTTTGAAGACCCGATCAAAGGTGAAGAATCTCGTAAGAAACATAGTGAGGCAATCAGGAAACTGTTTGAAGACCCGATTAAAGGAGCAGAAACTCGTAGAAAAATGAGCGAATCCCATAAAAATCCATCCGAAGAAACTCGTAGAAAACTAAGCGTGGCGGGAAAAGGTGAAAAAAACCCGTTTTTCGGGAAAAAACATTCTGAAAAAACTCGTAGAAAACTGAGCGAGGCTGCAAAACTACGTGCACCCCCCTCAGAAGAAACTCGAAAAAAACTAAGCGAGGTTTGGAAAGGAAGAAAGCATTCTGAAGAAACTCGCAGAAAACTAAGCGAAGCGCAGAAGCATCGTCAACCGGCGTCTGAAGAAACTCGCAGGAAAATAAAAGAGGCGTGGAAGTCACGTGCGCCCCCTTCAGAAGAAACTCGCAGGAAACTAAGCGCAGCTCGAATTGGAAAACCCCGTTCCGAAGAAACAGTTAGGAAAATGAGAGAGAATATGCCAAAGGGTGAAAAGAGTGTTCACTGGAGAGGGGGGAAGTCATTTGAGCCATATTGCCCAAAATTTAATAAAGAATTTAAAGAGAGAGTTCGAGCATTCTTTGACTATAAATGTGTAGAATGTGGCACTCCCCAAAAAGAAACTAAATTAGGAGTTCATCATGTGAACTTCGATAAGCAAAGTTGCTGCAATGATAGGGTTCCATTGTTCGTCCCCCTATGTCCATCATGCCATACAAAAACTATTCATAATCGAGAGCACTCGGAACAGTATTTTACGGAGATTATCAACAAATATTACGGCGGAAGGTGTTACTGTACAAAAGAGGAGATGACCGTAATAGAACGGGAGAAACGCCAAAAGAAACTCAATGGCAAGGTTACATTATAGTTTTTAGTTGAACTCACAGCCAATTGTGTATTATTGTAAAAATATTGACGATTTTCAATCTTGTCGGAAATTATTTAATAATCATTTACCCCATGAAAATTATGTCAAATGGTCAAAAAACAGAAGGGAAACGACCTTTACCGGATCTTAATGCAAATTTAAGGGAAGACATTCATTTTTTAATGCCAATAGCAATCGGTGTTACTCTTGGAATTTTTGGGAACATGTTTGTGAATGCAACATTTGAGTTACTCCGTAACGTAAATGGAAGTTCAATTCCAAATGACCTATTAATAGGGATTCTTATCTTATCATTCGGAATAATTCTCATTCCCAGT
>NZ_PMZU01000072.1 GCF_003170075.1 Methanoregula sp. | reverse complement strand
GTATACTGTTGATCGCTATCCAGGACCACGGGAACAAGAATACTCCATCGACCCCTGTCGGGCATTGTAGCGATCGCCTCCTGAAGTGCAAGCTCAAGTCCCGGAGGGCAATTATCCGGCCCATTTATGCGGTATTCAGGACAGGCAACCTGACTCATCTCCCAGGGATGATCACTTTTATTATACAACGGCCGTATTGTCTCCCCGTCCCAGTACCCCAGTCGAAGAAGAATGGTATTCTCTCCCAGTCGGGTGGGTACCTGCATCTCGCCACCCCACTGTGAGACCTGCTGGAGGGAATACCCGTCGTTAAACTGAAGAGCGTTAAACTGGGCAAATGCGCGATCTCTCCGGTTTGCTGTATCGTCCCGATGATCCACCGCCTGTAATGCGGGAGGTTTCTGGTGATCAGAATCAGCTGAATAGACGCCCTCAATCAGTTCCCGGGCATCATCTGGCAGGGTAAACTCCCCCTTTCTGGCAAGTATCTGTGCAGTCAGCCAGAGTTCCCCAGATCGCGGATAAACATGGGTACCACGGGGGAATACCCGGGAATGCCAGTCCCCGCGCGGATCAGCCGTAAGAGGCGGTGTGTAAACGGCAAGAGTGGCCTCTCCGCGCTCCCCGTGGTTATTATGGCGATGTAGGCGACCCGCTCGTTGGATAATCAAATCAACGGGTGCAAGGTCCGACACCATGAAATCAAAATCAATATCCAGAGACTGCTCGACAACCTGGGTTGCAATCACAACCCGGCCAGTCCTGTCAGAATCAGTACTGGTTTTCCCAAAGTGCTTCAGTACCATCCGTTCTTTGTCAAGCCGGTCTCCCATCACAAACCTTGCATGGAAGAGAGTAATCTTATCCGGATTCACCCTCTGGCAGAGGAGTTGATAGGCATCAATAGCATCAGCAACGGTATTCCGGATCCAGCATACGCACATCCCCGCCATGAGTCGCTCCACAACCATTTCGACAACGTCACCGAACCGTTCAACAAGAACAACACGGACTGTTTTCCGGTTTGATTGCTCTGATCCGGGAGATAAGTACTCAATACCGGTTGGTGTTACGTGGGTAATCAGGGGATAATCGTTACACGGGGGTATCTGGACGAGTGACTGGTTACAACCCGCAAGGAAACTCCCGATAAACTCGTTTCTCATTCGTTCAGGAAGGGTAGCCGACAGGAGGATGGCACTCCCCCCAAATGCAGCATGGAAGTGGAGAAGGTTCTTGAGAAGCTCATTGGTATATGTATCGTAGGCGTGGACCTCATCAACAATCAGGATATTACGGGAAAGTCCAAGCAGGCGAAGTGACTGGTGACGCTTTGGCAACACAGCCAGCAATGCCTGATCGATAGTCCCGATTCCGACCGAGGCAAGGAGAGCTTTCTTCCGGTTATCCGCAAGCCAAGCGGTACACTGAGCAGATGCTGTCTCCTCCCCACCAACCAGCAACAGCGTCCCGGGTTGATCTTCCAGCCCGATAGATGATTGAAACCGCGGAACAAGATTCCGGGACCCATGAGCAAGAACCAAGGATGGATGGGACTCTGGACTGAAAATACGGTCATACGCGGTGTATAAACGATCATACATGGCATTAGCCGTAGCCATGGTAGGCAATCCCATGAATATCCCCTCACCAAGGCCATCTTGCATCATACGATGTGCCAGAATTAATGCTGCTTCGGTCTTCCCACCCCCGGTTGATTCCTCGATTATTACCAGATGCGGACCCTGACCCAAGGGTATTTTCTCAATATATGACTGCAATGGTGAAGGATGGGCCGAATACTGGGGGAACAACCCTGCCATGCCCCCATCAGGTGATACTGTGGTAGGGAGTATTCCGATCTCTGTAACCGCATATTGTGCAGAAGGAAGTGCGATCGTTTGCCAGTACTCCTCCAACGGCAGGGGATTTGGATAAAAAGCAAAATAGCGGGGGTCTGACGCGATCCAGTCACAGAGCGTAACCAAACCTGCCATGACCCAAGAGGTTTGTTTGAAATACCGGTCATATTCATCGAGGGATAAATCCGAGGAGAACACTGGTCGTTTAATGAACAAATGGCCACACTCCTGGGCGAAATCTCGTATGGCGATCCGGTTATCTTCCGAAAAATGGAACTTCGGGTTATCTGCTGCCGAAGGAGTACCTGGTGGAGTACCATGATGTCCCATGACCGCCTTTATCCACGGAACGAATGCCTCTTTGTCAACAGTCGAGGTCACGGAGGGATCACCGAATAAATCATTTGTCTCCGCAACGTTCCAGACCTCGTTCAACCAGATATAATACCCCAGTTCTCCGTGGTGGATGGAATATGGACTCACGGGTTTTCTTTTCTGAAGTTGGTCGTAAAGATCAGGTACAAGGCTCTGAAATCGCTCTGAAAATTTACCGATATCATGGAGTGCAAGGTGATAGCAGATTAATGGTATCAACGAGGCTGGATTGACGATCTTACCTGAACCGAACGAAGTGCACAAATAGGGATCTGAGTTGAGAAGAAATTCACCCACTGCTGCAACGTCAAGACAATGGTACGGAAGGAGATGAAACCGGCATGGGGCTACATCAGGCTCTTTACTGGTTTTCCCCCAATACAAAAACAAATCCTGTGGTTCATCCATGATGGCCCTGCCTGATAGCGCATATTCTTTTCATGATAGTTAATTATTTCAGAATACCTATCGCGAGCCGATACTTACCCGGGCACTCCAACCGGAATATAAAAAATATCGGAGGCTGCACGGGGTTAATCGGGCGACAAACCCCGATAAACGCTCGACGAACAGACAGAATGAGCCGTTGAAGCGTTTCTACCTTTTCCGTCAGTCTCCATAATAGTTATAGACGTGGAACACCGTAAGTCTATTTACATTATTTTGACAGTATATATCGGTCGGCACAGTTTCACCCCGCATCCACCGCAATATTAACTGAACCGGAACCAAGGATGCCGTTATGGTACTCCGATGGTGCTTGTCCGATGAACCGGTAAAAGAGGGACTACCGAGAGATCCAGCGACCGGGCTCATTCCATGCAAGGGACGCAAGTGTCCTCGATACATGGGGGGATGGTGCATCAAGATCTGCAGGACTATCGGGACATCCCGGAAAAAATTACCCGCTAAATGATTAGCAGGGAGCCTCGCTATAGCGTACCGTTAAGCGAATAACCTCACAGCCCTTTAATCGGCTGGATTACCTGATCATCATCCGCATCAGTCCTGTTCACCCTTTCAGAAACGGGGTACGCCTCCATCGCCTCCGCGGGATACGGCGAGAGAATCCGCTGCACTTCGTCAGCAGGTAGAACATCTCGGGATAACCAGCGCATCTCATCGTCCTGTTTGAGGATCACCGGCATCCGGTTGTGGATCGGGGCCATCAGTTCGTTCGGTGTGGTGGTGATGATCGTATAGGTCCGGAGAGTTGTACCCGCAGGGTTCCGCCAGATATCGTAGAGCCCGGCAAAGCCAAAGACCGGATCGTCTTTTACATGGTTGTAGAACGGGATTTTGTGGCCCCATTCATGTTTCCATTCAAAGAACCCGCTTGCAGGTACGAGGCAGCGCTGGGATTTGAGCAGGTCCCGAAACATCGGCTTCTCCGCGAGGCTCTCTGCCCGGGCATTGATCGGACGGTGTGTAGCCGTGATGTCTTTTGCCCAGTGCGGAACGAGCCCCCACTGCATCATGACTGCTTCGGCACGCTCGTGCGCCACTATCACGGGGTTTGTGCTGCCCGGGGCGATGTTGAAGTGTGACCGGAATCCAATCATCGGGTCAATCACCCGGAACCTCCCGCAGAGATCATCGATACAGGTAAGCGAGTACCGGCCGCACATGATAAACGGTCATTCTGGTGCAGGAGGTCATCAAGGTTTGCGCTTAATGACTATTTTAAAAAAGGTTAATCGTATTCCCGGAACAATGCTGGGTTCTGTCTCCGAATCCACCAGCGCCGGACAAGGAAAACTACTCCGATAAGGATAACGATGCCAATCACACCAGCGATTGCAAGCGTGAGTGGAGATCCAAATATTGGTGAAATTACCGTCGGTGCAATGGTCGTGGGGGTTGTAACCGGTTTCGTCGTAGCAGGGTTCTGTGCACGGGGTTGTGAAACCGGTATCGTTGTAAATACCGGAGTCGTGGTCTGAACAACAGAACTTACCGAAGATGACATAGTCGCATTTGTGGTAGTTCCCGGAGTTTGCGCTACAATGGCATAGTATGAGAACCCCGGTGTTGTCGCATCGAAATAATAGGCATTCCCGGTCTGGTGATCAAACGTGGTCGGCAATGTCGTCCATTGATTGTTGTGGTCCCGCATCAGGACGATATTGGCGGGGTTCACACCGTGATCACTGAGCCATTGCCCGTTTACAGAGAATGTGATAACACCTGTTCCGATGACATCAGGGTTGATCCCTATGGGAGTTATCTCAATATAACCGGCAACAGTCTGTCCCGGCAAGGGATTCCCGATATTTGCTGGTACTGCTGTCATTTCCACATTACCAAGACTCTGGGAGGGCGTGATCTGTACCTGACTCACAGCGACCGGTGCGGTCACACTGGGGTTCTGGTTAAATGAAAAGGTCGTTGTTTGCCCTGCGGTAACACTGGAAGCGGTTGCTGCCGATGACCCACCTACGCTGGAGCTCGAACCGGAATCTGATCCGGAACTACTGCTGCCAACCGGTGCGTTCATGACCGATACCAGGGTAAAGGTGGATAATCCCAGTGGGGAATTAAAAATCAGTGTCGTGTATCCCGAAGTTGGAGTATTGGCTGCGGCACTCTGTACCGTTAGAATATCGGTAGTCCCGGTATCGGACGTATGGACAACGCGAATATTGCCTGACCCTCCCTGGGCATTATACCAGCTGGTCGGTACGCTCATTGTAATATTGGCCGGACCCGATGATACCGTGACATTGGTTTTTGTGACGACCACAACATAGTATACTGAACTAATGTCAAGTCCCTGGAGGGCAAACTCTGACTGATAATTTGTTAGTGTACTGGGATCCAGGTTTTGGTACGTTGTCGTCGCAATTGATGATGAACTTGTCCCTGACGCGGGATTTACCGTTACACCGCCCCAGGATGCCTGAATATCTGGATCCGTCGTGCTTGCAGGTACCGAGATCGTGGTTGACGCTAAGATGGTCCCTGGTACCGACGTAATGATCGTCCCTATCTGCGTTGTCGGCTGGGGTGTGACTGGGGCAGTATAGGTATACCGGTCGGCAGTCGAGGTCTCCGAGATAATTCCTGATGATGAGACCGTGATATCCACGGAACCAGCCGCCAAACTGTCCGGAACTTCGGCGCTGATCCGGGTATCGTTGTTCACCGTGAACGAGATAGCCGGTATGGTGCCGAAGGTGACATTGGTCGCACCCGTAAATCCACTCCCCGTGATGGTTACGTTATTGCCCCCTCCAGTTGGACCGGATACCGGTGAGACCGTGGCAACCGTCGGGCCATAGACAAACAGGTCCGCATCTGAGGTCTCGGACTCCCCTCCGGGATTGGTGACCGTAATATCAACCATGTCCGCAGAACCGGCGGGAGATTTGGCGACAATTTCCGTATCACTATTTGCATTGAACCAGGTGGCCGCGGTATCGCCAAACGATACCCCCGTCGCTCCGTCAAAATTATTTCCTGTTATGGTTACCAGATTGCCCCCGAGCGATGATCCCCATGCCGGTGATGAGACACCGGTAACAATGGGGGCATAACTATACAGATCGGCATCTGATGTCCCTGATTCACCCGAGGGATTGGTAACCGTGATATCAACGATGTCGGTACCGGCAGGAGATGTGGCCGCAATTTCGGTATTACTGGTTACGGTGAACGAGGCAGGTGTGGCGCCGAACATGACACGGGTCGCACCGGTGAAACCGGTTCCCGTGATGGTTACGCTATTGCCTCCAGCTGGTGGACAATAATTTGGCGAAACGCTGGTAACAGTAGGCATGGGCGGGGGATTGGTATACAGTGCGTATAGGTTTCCATCATTACTCCCCACATACACCACGCCGTTTGCTACCGCTGGGCTGGAATCTACTTTGTCTCCGGTCTTATATTTCCAGATTAAATTTCCGGTAGTGACGTTTAGGGCGTAGACATTATCATCTTCACTCCCCACATACACCACGCCGTTTGCTACCGCTGGACTCGAATACACTTGGCCTCCGGTCGTATAGGTCCAGACCGGTACACCGGTGGCCGCATTAAGCGCGTATATATTGCCCTTATTAGCTCCTACATATACCATACCGTTCGCTACTGTCAGACCACCAGCTGCGTCCTTCCCATCGAATGTATAACTCCAAATATAATTACCGGTATTTGCGTTGAGCGCGTAGAGTTTGGAATCAGCAATTCCAGTTGCGTAGACTGGATTAAAATCAGTACTCACTACATACACCACGCCATTCGCTACCGTCGGCATAGTTCCATCAGTCCCGGTCGTATCATAACTCCATACCACATTGCCAGTGGCAGCATTGAAGGCATATATAGAACCATACCAAGGCCAATAAGAAAAATCCGAATGGCCGATATACACTAATCCATTCGCGACTGCCACATCGCTTAAACTATGATCGGAATTAAGTCCGATAGCTCCAGCATTATAACTCCAGACCACTTCACCGGTGGCAGCATTGAGAGCATATAAATTATCATCATATCCACTACCTCCCACATACACCACGCCGTTTGCGACCGCCGGACTGAATGTCCCACCGTCATTTGTTAAAGTCCCAAAACTCCAGATCTTTGCCCCGCTCGTGGCATTGAGAGCAATTAGACTACCATCATAATTTCCTATATACACAACACCATTGGCAATCGCCGGAGTGCTCGAAAGTCCTGAACCTCCATTGTTATTTTTGTCATATCTCCAGGTCAAAGCACCGGTGGTTGCATTGAGAGCATAGGTATTTTCTCCAAAATCCCCCACGTATACCATACCATTTTCTACGACCGGGCTGGAGCCAAACCAAAACATACCCGGCCCTAGACCTTCATCTGGCATCGAATAGCTCCAGCACAGAGATACTGTGGTTCCGGTCGCGCCAGCGACTGCACTGTAATCACCGGAACGATTGGCATTATTCCGTAGCTGCATACCCGCTGTTGCAGGTGCTGGACTCGATGGTTGGACGGTCACATAGGAATGGCCGAAAAGATCGGGATTGGTCGCGTCCTGAGCGGTAATGGTCGCCACCCCCCCTGACACACCGGTCACCACCCCGGACGAATCCACGGTGGCGACCGCCGGGTCGCTGCTCACCCAGTTGACGGTGCCCGGGAGTTGATTCCCATTCTGGTCGTCGATGGTATCCGTGAGCGGGTCGTGGTTTCCAGCATCAATTGTCGGGCTGGATTGGGGGATTGCAACCCCGCCACACGTTGATATTCGCAGATTGTCAAGCGCCCGGGCAAATTCATCCGGTGTCGGCTGGGTACCTGCGGTGGCAAAGTCTGCAGGAAAGATACCGTCCGAGATACTCGAAGCTATTTCGTCGCCGTTATAGGAGTCATAGCGGTCGACAAGGTTACCTTTTACGTCATAAACGCGTATCCGCACCCACCGATTACCACCGCGGTCAACATACTCCATATAGGTGCCAGGATAATTCGTGCCAAGTCCGGCACCCCAGGTTTCTTTGTACTGAATCTCCTGGTACTCCTTTCCTGCTGAGGTGCCGGATATGATACGTTCCTGCGTATTGTCATTCTGGTAATACTCATTCCAGTTAAGCTGTGTCGCCCCTTTCCCCCCGGAACAACTCACCATGGTATCTAAAAATGAATCGGCAAATTTGAAGCTCCCGCCCATATTGAGATTCAATGAAGCTGCCGAGACCGGGCTAACCACTATGAGCGCGAGAACGAGGGCAATACAAAACGGCAGTATGAATGTGTTCCGGCGTTTCGTGGTATTCACGGAAAATTTCTTGCCAGATGTGTTCATTCGGTTGATCCTCTCCACGGGGGTGTAATCACTCTGTCTTCCGAGGAAAGAGGTTACTTGTGATGCTGCTGTAGAGGGGAGAACACTGTCGAGGCGAGAACAAAGTCCTTGAAGATATTGTTACATATATTTTCCATTAATAAAAATCATGTTATTAGAGGTGCTGTCAAGTCTGCGGGAGGTGGCATATCTATCTTCGACGGTGACTTTATTTCAACTCCCGCAGAGT
>NZ_PMZU01000063.1 GCF_003170075.1 Methanoregula sp. | reverse complement strand
CATATATATCGCTTACAAAATAAATAGTATGGTAACATTAAAAAAAATATTGAGGATGAGGTTGCGTGAGAACTGAGAATGTAATGTATTTCACAGAGAAGGAGGAAGAATTTGCCAACCTTCTCATCGAGATCGGAACAAAGAAGAACGTGGCAAAGGTGCTGGTTTTTCTGGCCAACATTCCAGAAGCTACCTCGCGTGCGATCGAACGCGGGACCGACCTGCGCCAGCCCGAAGTAAGTATCGCGATGCGTTACCTGATGGACCAGGACTGGATTTCAAGCCGCGAGAGCAAGGCCGAGAGCAAGGGACGCCCGGTCAAGATCTACGAACTTGCAAAGCCCATCACCGAGATCATGGACAGCATCGAGAAAGAGAAAAAGAAAGAGGCGACGAACCAGCTCGCCATGATTCATAAATTACGGGACTACATCAGCTGATGTCAGTACCTTACACTTTTTTTCATTTCCGATAATAACCGTTGTATTCTTGGAAAACCGGGTAAAGAGCCCGCTTTCAACAACACCTGGGATCATCGCTAGTGCTGCTTCAAGCGCGGCAGGATCTGCAATCTCATCAAACTGGCAGTCAACAATAAAGTTCCCGTTGTCCGTGATGACCGGCCCGTCCTTTTTTACCGCTTCACGGATAAACGGCCGGCAGCCCAGTCCGCGCAGCTGCCCCATCGCGGTCTTTGTCGCAAACGGGATCGTCTCGACCGGCACCACCCCGGACAGCCGGGAGACCATCTTCGTGTCATCAGCGACCACAATAAACCGGAAGGCGGCAGCTGCGACGCACTTTTCCCGGGTGAGCGCTGCGCCCCGTCCCTTGATCATCCGGAGCTGCGGATCGATCTGGTCAGCGCCGTCGATAGCAAGATCAAGCACCGGGTTGTCGTCAAGCGTAGTTAAGGGGATCCCGTACTCCCGCGCCTTCATTGCCGTCTGGTAGGATGTCGGGACACCCGAAACCGAGAGACCGTCCCGGACCCGGCCCGAGAGGCGCTCGATCATGTAAAGAACCGTGGAGCCGGTCCCGAGGCCAATCACCATCTCATCCTCAACCATACCCGCTGCCTGATATCCCGCCGCACGTTTTGCTGCGGCAACTGCTTCTGTTGTGCCAGCCATGTCAATGATAGGGTTCGGCGCCGGGATAATTAAAACTGGTGAATATAAGGTGCCGGAGAAACGGGCATAAACCAATAATATTCGCACCAGAGCCGTGAAAACCGGTGAAAAATGTATGAGGGTTCCCTATCACAGAGTTATACGGGGCACGGCGTAGCTGGGAGTTGTTCAGTACTTTTGGCTCTGTCGAAATCCTCGAATTGTTTCTTTTAACGCTCTTGGGGGCTTTTTGCAAATGCTGCCTCCGCCCCCGCACGCTTGTGGCTTCCCCAATGGAGTGATAGTGCCTCAACAGGTAATACGGCATCATCGCTAAAGCGCAGGGGCGGTTTGGGGGGACAGGCACTGTTCCCTCCGTCACGCTGTAATATGCAATTTGTACAAAAACTGATGGTTTCTACAGGGTCATATTTTTTAGTCACTAGTCCGCCGCGGGGGCTTCCTACCGGGGGCGGCAGCACTCATCGCACGTCAGAGGAAAAGATCTCCTCAGCATATCTGAATGCATTTCAAAGGAAATCCCTGTTTTTTTTAGCAAACGATAATTCGCATTTTTATATGAGGTGACTCATCCCACCCGGCGTATTAGTCAAAAAAGATCTTTTTTGTCTCATCCTCTGCCGCATACGCAGTGCAGTCAAGGGTGATGGGCGTGATCGAGATATTGCCCTTCCGGACCGCATGCACGTCCGTGCCTTCCTCGGCATCTTCAAGAAGCGGGCCGTTAATCCAGAAGTACGGACGGCCTCTTGGGTCGAGCCTTTTCTCGACACCGGTGTGGAAGAGCTTGCGGGCAAGCCGGGTCACTTCGTAGCCGCCGCTGACCTTTGACGGGATGTTGATATTGATCACATCAGCATTCGGGCAGAACCCGGATTCGAGCACGCGACCGACCACGTCCCGCACAACCTTCTTTGCTGCATCAAAACTCTGCGCAGACTGGCCGGGGTCGTCAAACTTGTCACCTTGGTCCTCTACCTGTAAGGAGAACGCGATCCCCTTGGTCCCCTGGTTGGACGCTTCGAGTGCCGCACCCATCGTGCCCGAGGTCATAATGGATTCATACGAGAGGTTCTCACCGATATTTATGCCGCTTACCACAAGCGTCGGTGCAAGTTTAAGCGCGTACAGCCCGATGATCACCGCATCGGTGGGCTTGCCTGCGACCGACCATGCAGGGATGCCGTTGATTTTGATCCGGTTAGCCCGGATGGGTTCGAAGATCGAGATCGAGCGGCCGACTGCGCTCTGCTGGGTCGCCGGTGCGACCACTGTCACGTCCGCGATGGGGGCAAGCGCTTCGTATGCCGCCCAGATGCCAAGGGAGTTCACGCCGTCATCGTTGGTGAGCAGGATCGCTGGTTTCATAAGCAACGGGTACTCTATAGCGCCGCCTTATCAAATAACTCACCGATCGATCCCGGGAGCAAAAGGGATGGGGATGGATAGGGTAATTTTATACAGGTGCAATAGTACCTGCGATGAAAGTCCTGCTTGCCGAGTACACAACCACCCGCGATCCTGCCCTTGCTCCCGAGGGAGCAGCGATGTTTAATGTCCTGCACAAGAGTTTTACCCGGTGCGGTTATGAAGTCGTGCTGCCGGGCACCGGGGATTTTTACGAAGAGATAGTACGGCTTGCTCCCGCGTGCGACATGGGCCTTGTGATCGCACCCGATCCCCTGCTTGCAAAATTTACCCTCCCGGTTGAACAGCACTCCCACAATCTCGGGTGCGGCAGTATGAACATAGCACTCTGTGCAAACAAGGTCACGACCGGAAAACTCTTAAAAAGCCACGGGATCCCGGTGCCGGCCGATGCTCCCGAAGGGAGGCATGTGGTAAAACCGGTGAGTGGTTGCGACTCTCAGGGTGTGCGGCTCACGACGGATGCTCCCGGCAGGGGAGAGTTCGCACAGGGGTATATCGAGGGAGAGCACTACTCGGTCAGTCTTGTCATGAGCCGGGTCGTTGGTGAGGCCTGCCTGTACTTCTCCGGCAACCCGCCGCTTGTCCTTGCTATCAACCGGCAGTTTGTTACCATCGGTACCGATGGCGCATTCACCTACTCCGGTGGGGAGACACCGGCCCATCCCGCACGCGGGCAGGAGATCATCGATACCGCAGTAAAAGCCGCGACCGTGCTCGGCTGCCAGGGATACTGCGGCGTCGATGTGGTAGTTGGCGACAGGGTCTTTGTGGTGGACGTGAACCCCCGGATCACGACGAGTCTTGTCGGGATCGCGGCCTGCATGAACGAGGAGATCGCAGCGCTGCTGGTGGAAGCCTCGCACGGCAACGCGCCAAAAGAGGTTCACCTCACCGGGAAAGTGCGGTTTGACACGCACGGGACGGTCATGCCGGCATGATCGGGATTGACGTGGGTGGTGCAAACCTTAAGGTAGTGGACGAAAACGGCGTCCACATCCACTACTGTCCGCTCTGGACCGGAGCCCCGCTTACGGAACTGCTACGGCAGTACGCGAATGGCAGCGACGGTGACGCAGCGGTTGTGATGAGCGGCGAGCTAGCCGATTGTTTCAAAAACAAGCTGCAGGGAATTACATTCATTGTCAATGCGGTACGGGTGGTTTTCCCGTCCGCCCGGTTCTATGGCACCGATGCACACTTCCACGATGGCCCGGTGCCGGCGCTTGCTGCCGCAAACTGGCTGGCATCCGCGGATTTTCTGCGGGAGAAGTACCCGGATGCGGTGCTGCTCGATATCGGGAGCACGACCGCAGATATCATCCCGCTCTCCCGGTTTCCCGCGCTTCTCGGCCTTTCGGATCTGGCCCGGCTCCAGAAAGGGTACCTCGTGTACACCGGCATGCTGCGGACACCGGTGGCAACCCTCCTTTCGTCCGTGAACCTTGTGGGGAAAGAGACGCCGGTCAGCACGGAATATTTTGCCGCAAGTGCCGATGCTCACCTCGTACTCGGCCACATCACGCAGGACGAATATACCTGCGACACCCCGGACCACAGGGAGAAGACACCCGATGCGTCCCTGCACCGGCTCGCCCGGGTAGTCTGCGCAGACCTTGAAGAGATTGGCAACACCGGGGCCATGCAGATCGCAGAGGCATTCTGGGACCGGCAGCGGGCGCTCGTTCGCGACACCGTGCGCCGTGTAGCAGAAGAGAGTATGGCCTCGTCAATTATTGTGGCAGGCATCGGTGCTCCGCTTTTTGCCCGCGAATGTGGCGGATTGGATCTCACGCAGGTGCTCGGACCGGCTGTGGATGCACTACCTGCCCACGCAGTCCGGGAGGTAGCAGTACGGACGCATGGAAAATAAGCCTCGTCCTCCTTGCAGGGTCCCTTGGCATCACAGCGGTACTCTGGAGTTTACAGGTGCCGTTCTTTTTTCTCTTCCTCTGCATCCCGCTCTTGCCGTTGGTGGGCAGGAAGCGGCAGGTGAAGCGCTGCCCGGTCTGCGGATGGGAAACCACAGGCAGCGAGAACTTCTGCCCCGCTGACGGGACTATGTTGTCCGGCCCGGGCTGTAAGGGCGGAGAGTGAAACCACCGACATCGGTATTTTGATGCCGAAGAGATCTGTCATGGGGATTGCACGGGCGTGTTCCCGGACGTACAGCCGGCAGCTGGTCCGGTCCACGACCACGCCCATCGCATCAAGATAGGTCGCCGTACGGTTCACCGGCATCGTGGTGGCAAGGGAGAGACAGAGATCGATAACCGGTGAACCGATCCGGGTGCCCGGATAGAACGGTTCATCGGCATTGATGATGTGGTCGCAGCTGCGGCAGAAAAAACGCTTCACCGAAACCCTGATGGTGCGTTCCTCATCATCTTCACGGATGATAGCAAACACTTTCTTTTTTGTATCGTATCCCGAGACCGGTCCTTGGCAGACCGGGCAGGCTCCGAGCTCGCCAAAACGCACGTTATCAACTGCCACCAGCCCGGTCTGGACTACGGTGGACAGCATCGGGAGGATTCGGGGGGGTTTCATTGTACCTGGGGGAAATTCGCGGACCTGAAACGAGGCACGGAACCGTCCACGGTCATCCGGCTGCTCCGGTAGTTGCTCATCAACATTTGAGTGCATGTATGTACGGTTCGTAAATATTAATTCGCGGTCGCCCCGGGGGATTTTCCCGTACTTTATGGCAACAATTGTCTGGTACGGCGCCACAGATCCTCGTCTTTTGCGGTCGCAAACACCAAAACGGCCGCCAGCGACATGATCTACGAGAACGCGTTCAACCCGGTGCCAGAGAACTAAAATTTTTTTTTTGCTTGTGGAAAATTTTCTCTTTTTAGAATCTCACGTGCTTTTTTTCCATGAGGGTTGGAACTGCCCCCCTCTCAAGAGGTGCGATACGTGCCGCCGCACCAAAAAGGGACGCCCCCGCGGCGGATCAATAACTAATAGTAATACAAAATAAGAACAATGCAATGAATCACAGCGAAAATAATTCCCTTGCCCGGCCGTGCCTCGGAGAGGCCTTCATGGCGGGGAGCCATCCCATTTTTTCACAGGTTTTAAGAGTCAGATACGAGGATCTCGGTTTATACCCATTTCCTCACCGGAGACCATGCAGTTTCCGTAATATCCGCACCCGCTCCCGGGCCCCGGCAGAGGGTTCTGGCACCGGCTCCGGACTCCTTTTTCCGCTCACCGCCCCCAGGATCGCGTTGATGGCGGCAGGATGTGACGGGCCGTACCCGCCTTCGAGCACGAACGCGGGTGGCAGGTCGAGCGCATCGAGCAGCAGTCCGGCAAGTGTGCCATAATCGACCGGAAGAAGACCCATGCCACCGACCGGATCGTCCGCGAGCGCGTCCTGCCCGGCCGAGACGATGACGAGATCGGGATGCACCCGTTCGAGCAACGGGAGAAAGACATCGGAAAAGACGTGCACGTAATCCCCGATGGTGCTCTTCTGCGGCAGCGGGGCATTTACCGTGCATCCTGCGCCGGCCCCGGTCCCGGTGTCGGTTGCCGCACCGGTGCCGGGGAAAAAATCCTCCGCGTGGACAGAGCAGTACAGCACCCGGTCGCTTCCGTAGAAGATATCCTGCGTCCCGTTCCCGTGGTGTACGTCCCAGTCAACAATCGCCACGCGATCCACGGATGTGAGCGCCTTTGCCGCGGCAATTGCCGTATTGTTGATGATGCAAAAGCCCATCGCCCAGTCCGATGCGGCGTGGTGGCCCGGGGGCCGGACGAGCGCAAAACAACTCTCGCCGTCCAGTACACGCTCAGTAGCGGCAATCGCCGAGCCTGCTGCGAACGTTGCAACCTCGTACGACCGGGGGTTGAGGTAGGTGTTTGCATCTAAAAATCCCGGCACATACGTATTGCCGGTGAAGTACCCGCCAATGCATCCGTATTCGTCAACCGTATCGTACGCGGTATGGAGGGCGCACTGCCGGTGCAGCCATGAAAGATAGCCTGGCAGGTGGACACGCTTAAGATCCACCTCTGTCGCAGCCACCGGGGGACGGACAGGGATGCCTTCCGGTAACTGTTCGGTAATCGCACGGAGGCGGTCGTAACATTCGATATGGCCCGGACGGTTGTGGTATTCAAAGATCGGACCGGTGATAAGAGATCGTTTCACAGGAAAACCCGACTCGTCATCTTAATAATAGAGTATCAATCGATTCACCAGATGAACATTATGGATTGGGCCGGCACGCCCGGCAAAATGACCCGGAGGAAAAGGAAAAATTCCCTGGCCTTTAATGAGAATGTTACCAGAGAACCGGGCGGGAAAAGGATTCCGGTACCTGAAGTCACCCCGGCCCGGATTTCTTCTCCGGGTCATTGTTCGCTGACCGGGTGAAGAAAAAACCAGGAAAAATCCTGGAGATCGCAAACGACACAAGATGCCGGATGGAGTTCTCATAAGGAAGGTGCCGGGACCAAAAATACCGGGCCGTGTCCCGATTGAGACGGGGACTGCCGGTAATCCGGTTAATTTTTTTTAAAGTAAAATACCCATTTAAAACAGGGGATCTTCTGAATGAAGCGCGCATAAGACCATGGCCGGATATTGCATGGGCTGAATGTTCTTTTTTTGGCGTGATCCACGGGCCAGTCTCCCCGGTTCCCGGGTAAAACGGTTTTTTTTAGTGTTTTTATACTCCGGGCATCAGTAAAATGCCCAAAGCCGGTATCAAAAACGGGTTACAAAATGTAACTATTCTCCGGCGTAACACGACCGGAAAGAATTTAGAAAGGTATTAATAACGACAAAAATGATTATCAATTCAGCCTATATCGAGCAATATCTGATACTCTCAAGGCTAATAACCGATGTTTCCGGTTGCCCGAAATAGGTTGAAACGTTTCAAGAGGTGTGTTAAAGAATGGTGTTTCATGCTCCGGTAGCAATTGTCGCCAAGGCCGGCGATGCCGGGAAATACAAAACAGGCCTGCCCACATGGAATATGATCGTCCGCGGGTTTATGTCCGGGGCGTACATCGCGATGGGTGGAGCCCTCGCAACCGTGTGCAGCACGGGAATTCAGGCAAGTGACGCCGCACTTCGGTACGGCACGGCAAGCGCCGGGTTCTCCCAGTTAATCCTGGGTGCGGTCTTCCCGGTTGGGCTTATCATCACTGTGCTGACGGGTGCAGAACTCTTCACCGGTGACGCAATGCTCGCTCCGATGGCAGCATTCGTTCACAAGGTGAGCTGGGCACAGGTCCTCAACCTGTGGCTGTGGGTATATATCGGCAACCTTATTGGCGCCATTGTATGGGCATACATCTGTGCAAACGGACCGTTCGTCTCGTTCGACGCTGCCGGTGTTGGCACGGTCTCCGCGTTTGGTACACGTGCTATAGCGATTGCCGCGGCAAAGACCAGTTACGTGGGAATGATGGGATTCTATTCAGCATTCCTCAAAGGCATCGCTTGCAACTGGCTTGTCAACCTCGGTATCCTGCTCGGCATATGCGCTGACGACCTGGTCGGCAAGTTCTTTGGGATCTGGTTCCCGATCATGGCCTTCGTTTCGAGCGGATTCGAACACAGCGTCGCGAACATGTACTTCATCCCGGCGGGTATCTTTACGCAGGGTTTCATCACCGACCCGACAAAGATCACCGCAAGCGTGAACTGGGTCTCGATGTGGACGGCAAACCTTATCCCGGTCACGATCGGAAACATCGTCGGTGGGATGTTCTTCGTCGGTGTCATCTACTGGGTTGCGTTCAGGAAAGAGATCGCAGCACTGAAGTAGATAGACTCCCATAACTCTTTTTTAATGAAGATTGGTAATGTTGAAGTGAAGGTCTCAATCCTCTCGATTGGGGTCTTTGTGATCTTCACTATTTTTTTGCTCGTTGCTTCCGTATTTAGCTCTGATGTACGGTCGCAGCTTATCTGGCTGATCCCGGGACTGTTTCTGCTTCTCGTGATCCCGGTCGTGCTCAACTACATGAGCCGCAGCGAGTACGCGGATATTACACCGGTGTACGAGGCCGCGGCGAAGGCAGTCCGTATTAAACTGATCAACGAGAACATGATCGGAAAACCGGTCCGGATCGAGGGCGTTGTCGAGAAAGTGCGCTTCCGGTTCCTGAACCGGCCGCAGTTTATTGTTGCCGACCGGTCGGGTGAGATCGCGGTCAAGATGTTCACGAATCCTGATGAGGATATCCACGAGCACGACGTGGTGGAAGTGCTCGGCATGGTGATCCACCGCTATGTCGCGGTCGGTGACCCGGTGATCAACTGCGTCTCGATCAAAAGAATTGGGAAGAATGCCGGGCCTGCAAAAGAGCGCTGACGAGCGTTTTTTTTGCGTTTTTATCTTTTCAGGTGATACCATGTCACAAACTGATATCCCGGCCGGAAACCCCGCGGTCCCTGGGATATATTATGACCTTGCCGTGCCGGTCTTTTCGTTCGGGGGTGCGGCGCTTGCGATCCTCACATGGACGTCAGGGATTTCCATCGACCTGCGCTTTACGGCGGCAGGCTGTGTGATTGCGTCCTTTGTGCTCGCGTACCTGGCATGGATCCGGCCAAAGAAGGATATCGTCGCGCTTACGACCCCCATCTACGCCATCATCTTCTTTGCCGTGCCGCTCGATGATGCGGTGGCGACGATCGTCCTTGAACTGCTCTACGCGGTGAGTCTTTCGATCCTGCTCGTGCGGCTGAAGTACCGGTTCGGCGCTCCCGCTGCCACCCATGAGAAGGGTACCCTTTCCGGCCCGCTCGGGGAATATGTTGAAAAAACACAACCTGCCTGCGCCGGTCTGCCACCGGCCGCGGCGCACCGGGCGGCGGTGGTGTTCCTGCGGTATGCAGCCGGTGAATACGGCGATGTGCAGCTCGAGGCGCGGGGAGGGATCCTTCTTCTGGACGGTTCGGGCAATGCACCTGCGTTTAAAACGGCATTTGAGATTCTCGCGGAGCAGGCGGCAATTACGGAAAAGTCCCTGCCCCGGCCAGCGTGGTACAGGCAGTTCACCTCGGCTGACGAGGCGCTGCTGGCCCGGCCACTGCCGCCAGAGAAGAAAAATGATGAGGGATACGATGCAGGATTCGATGCGGCGCTTGACAACGCGCTGCTCCTGCTCTTTGCCGCTGCGTGGAACGCCTCGGAAGCGGACCGGGGACACCTGCGTACGGCAGAAACGTTTGCGACAAGGGTGATTGAGGGGTAACTCACCGCCGGAAAACCTTTCCCGGACTGCTCTTTTTAGATAACCAGGGCCCCGGATCAGGAAGGCCTAAATAAAATATACCCTTTACCTTTTTTCATGGACACGAACAAAGAATGCGACTGGAGCCTGCTGAGGATTGGTTTCTGGTCAGGAATAGCGGTTTTAAGCCTGGTTGAACTCGCCTTGATCGAACTAAATCATAATGTGTCCGCCTATGATGTGTATATCCTCGCAGTTTCCGTTGTGATCATCATCGTATCCGTCATCTTAAGAAAACGGTCAATACCCCGGTAGGCATTTTTTTCACCTCCGGGCACCCCAAAAAAACCCGTTCCCGGCAGGCTCTTCACACGCCTCATCCCGGGGGCCGGACAAGCAGGAGTTCTCTTACCGTTCGCGAGCATCTCCTCCGGATGCTGACCCTAAAAGCTGGTGTCCAGTCCTTCCCTCACGGATATCTTCTTTTCGGCGTTGAGGATCGTGATGTAATCCTCGTACCTATGGATCCTCGTGCTGACCGGAAAGGGGATGCCGATGGTCGAGATGATGGCCTCGCCCCGGTCGAGGGTCTGGATCTCGGCCACTGTTTTTTCGCGACAACGCGGATCCTCATTTTCACTCTGCGGGCAGGTATTTAATAAGGTTTATTCACCCACAACTCAACAATCGTTGAGAGAGAATACTTCATGGACGCCCCTCCTTTCGAACATCTCCGCAGATTTTTTGAACGTATCAAGAATGTTGGCTTTTTTGAACGCATTTTTTCATGGCAGGGAGTAGTATCCCAAGGATACGATGCATTCGGGGAATTCCAGCAACTTCAGGGACTTGTACAGGAAAAAGATCAGGAAATAGCCGGACTCATCTCGAAGAACCGGGATCTCACCCAGACTCTTGAATACCAGCAGCAGCAGGCAAAAAAACTGGAGCAGAATTTTTCTTCAGAACAGCTTCGATCCCAATCCCTCAATGAAAAGATCACTGATAAAGAACGTGAACGGGCGACCATTGCAGAGGCACAGGCCAACAGCGAAGATCACATTCTCCGATTGAAGGGAGATATGATCACGCTTGCAGCAAAGAATGAGGATCTGCAGGAAAAGATCAATGAACGGGAGAATATTGCCGGGGGATTGATTGCCGAGGATAAGAAAAACCAGCAGGCAATTACCCAGTTAAGAGAAGATCTCGCCGCATCACAGGCCAAATATGACCAGTTGAACTCCCAGTTTATCGAAGCGCAGAAAACTCTTGTCGAACTACGGCAGCATGAGGAAGAACGTATCCGCGAACACGATTCCCGCATAACAGAATTGACGTCTCTTAAAAAGCAACTCGAAGAAGACCGGCTTCGGGTTCAGGCTGAACGGGGTGAAGAGATCCGCTCTGAATTTGCCGAGATGGAACAGACCTGGAAGAAGCACGAGGAAGTTGTCGAACAATCGTTGCGTTCGATCTGCCAGCGGCACACCATTGAATACTGCGACAAGGAAAAATTCCCCTTCTCAACAAAAAAACCAGACAATGCGGTGATTATTGCTGGCCAGTACGTGATCTTCGATGCGAAAAGCCCGAAGAATTCCGAGGATCTCACCAATTTCCCGCTCTACATCAAAAGCCAGGCCGAGGCCGCAAAAAAGTATGCAAAAGAAGAGAATGTCAAGAAGGATATTTTCCTCGTGGTCCCGGCAAATACTGTCGATTACCTGGAGGACTTCCACTTGGACATGGCCGACTACCAGGTCTATATTGTCACCTACGATTCCCTGGAACCGATCGTCCTTGCACTCCGGAAAATTGAGGATTACCAGTTTGTCGACCAGCTGAGCCCGGAGGACCGGGAGAATATCTGCCACGTGATTGGCAAGTTCGCCCACGCGACAAAACGCCGCATCCAGATTGACAATTATTTCTCCAACGAGTTCATCGGCCTTCTCCAGAGTTGCAGTTCCCTGCCGGAGGATATTATCAAGAAGGTGGTGGACTACGAGAAAGCAGAGAAGATGAACCCACCAATGGAGAAGCGCAAGAAACTGATCCCGATAAAAGAACTCGAACACGATGTCAAGGTCAGCACCAAGGAAGCGGAAGCCCGGGAGATCGATGTGACTGCGGTAACAAAAGAGAAGATCGAGACGATCCCGCTCGACAAGTACCTGGAATAAATCCCTGCCTTTTTCTTCCGGCAGATTAACCACATATCATGCCAGCACAGTCTTCCCCGGAGTCATGTGATGGGGAGGTCCTGTACGATTATGCGCTCCCCGGGGAACAGCTGGATGCTGATATCAGCGGTTTTGTCTCCGCTACACGGGAAGATCCTTTCACGAGCTGGCTCCTTCTCCCCACGGAGCGGCTGGTCCTTTATGTCACCCGGTCCCTGACAGATAAGAAGATCCCGTTTGTCTCTTCCCGCATCTGTACGCTCGAAGGATTCTGTAAAATCCTGTTTGAAGAGAACCGAACCATCGAGCGATTCCTGTCAAAGGGCGAAGCGAAGCTGTTACTGACGCAGATTCTTGAAAAATATGCAGCGGATGTCCCGCTCTTTGCAGCACACCATCACCCGTCATCCGGCACGATTGATGATCTTGTGACCTTCATGAAAGTCATACTGACACGGAAAGTCCCGTTCCCTGAATGTCTTCTGACTCTTGAGAGCGAGAAGAGCGATCAGCTTGACACGATCATTACAGCATACCGGGACAGCCTTAAGGAACTAGACCTTGTCGACAGCAGTACGATCCTCGAATGGACAATCGATTACCTGTACCGCTCCGGCACTGCCCCGCTTGGAATAGTCTTTGCTTACGGGTTCCACGATACTCTGCCCCTTGAACAGGATCTCTTCGGGGCCATACGGGAACGTGCAGGAAAAGTCCATTTTTTGGTTCCCGATGGCATTGATCCGGCAATTTTCAGGAACCGGCGTGAAGCGGGAGACCTGCCCGCACCGGATTTGACCTCCCTGCAATCAATGATCACCGGTCTTTTTTCGGAAACCAGTGTCCTTCAAGCCGGGGATCGTTTCCGGGTACAGACATTTCCCACGCGGTATGCTGAAATAGCCGGCATCGCAGCAGAGATTAGCCGGCTGAACAGCACAATGCCGCTTTCCGATATTGCGGTTGTGTTCCCGGAGCTTCGCGAGAATCTCGGACTCATTGAAGAAGTATTTGCCGATTACGGTATTCCGTGGAACGCGGCAGTCGGCCCCCGGCTCTCACAGGCACCGGTGGTCCGGTTCTTCCTGGATATCGCAGGTCTTGCCGCCACCGGGTATACCCGCGAGAATATTGTCCGGGTGATTGCAAGCCCGTTCTTCCGCAAGGGGCCGGTTCCCGGTGGAACAGGGTACCTGGATGCGGCCGAAGTCGATCTGGTGTCCCGGTATGCCGGGATTGATGGCCCCCACCCCAACTGGAACAAACAACTGGCATGGCTCCTTGGAGAGATGCAGGACTCAGAAAAGGCAAAAAACTTCCCGGGGATCTCGGTTCATTCTGTTGAACGCGTCCAGGATGGTATGAGGATCCTTCTTACCAGCCTCGATCATCTCGCGAAAAAGAAAAAACTCCGGGATCATATCGAGGGATTTCTGGAATTCCTAAAACTGTGGAATATTCCATACCTGTTCGGGGCACCGGATGATCAGCTCAAGGCGCAGGAGATCCGGCTCACGGCAACATTCTGTTCCCGCATTGAGGCTCTTGCACGGATCGAGTGGATGCCGGCCGATACCCCCATTACCGCGTCGGATTTTTTCCGACTCGTTGCCGCCATTGCCGAGGAACCGGATAATGCCCTCCGCCAGGATTCCGATGGCGTTGCAGTTCTCGGTCTCCACGAATGCCAGCACCTGAAGTTTGGCATGGTCTTTATCGGCGGACTCACGGAAGGTGTTGTTCCCCGGCTGACGACCCGGCTTCCGTTCACAAACTCCTTAGAGAACACCCGGATGGGAACCCGTACGCTTGCCGAGGTCCTCCGCGAAGAACAATATTATTTCATCGCGGCCCTGCTCGCCGCAGAGCAGACGGTATACCTGAGTGCCCCGCTTGCCGATGGGGAAAAATCCCTGCTCACATCAGCATTTTTCGAGCGGGTTAGGATGCGGACCGGGGAATGCCCGTGGTCTGCATCCGCACAAGATCCCTGCGTATCCCGGCGGACGGCAGCAATCGTGGCAGGGAACGGGATCCGCGATGAAAACGCCTGTGGTGTTCTTGGCCTCATCCCGGGTTCACTCGATATCAGCGATCTTACCCGGCGCATCAACATGGAACGGTATTTCCGGAGGGGCGCATGCGATTCGTCGTACGACGGGATCCTTTTCGGGGACGATGCGATCGGTGCCGTTCTTGCCGGGCAGTACGGTCCGGATCATGTTTATTCCCCGACAAGCCTTGAGACCTATGCCACCTGCCCGTTTGCCTATTTCCTCAGCCGCGTGATCGGGCTCGATGCGTTGCCGGAGGTGGAGCCGAACCTCTCGGCAAGCGATCGCGGGACTGCCATCCACCATGTCCTGAACACCTTTTACCGGCAGTGGCGGGCCTGTGGCAAAAAGGTCAGCCTCTCCACGCTCGCGGATGCAACAGAGATGATCCTTCGGATCGCAAAGGCCGAACTGGATACATATTCATTCCAGAGCCCGCTCTGGGATGCGACAAAGATCCAGATGCTGGGCGATCCCCGGACCGGCCCTGGGTGTTTCGAACGGTTCCTTGCAAGCGAAATACTGGAAGAGAGTTCACCGCTCGTTCCATCGCGCTTTGAGTTCTCCTTTGGCATGGGAACCGAAGCGTCTGACGATCCCGCATCGTCACCGGAACCAGTTGAACTTGCATCCCCGGATGGTACAAAGAACCTGAGAATCCGGGGCCGGATCGACCGGATCGATATCACACCTTCGGGAGAGTTCCTCATCTATGATTACAAGTCCGGCTCCACGCATCCAAAGGCAAAGGATATCGAGGCGGGAACTGCCCTGCAGCTGCCGCTCTACCTCCGGGCATTCGAACAGATCACCGGCTCGCACGGGATCGGCGGGGGATATTATACCATCCGGCGCGAGGTGGAGCGAAACATCGTCCTTGCAGATACATCGGCAAGAGACCTGCTGATCACACGGTTCCGGCCGTCACCGGATTTTGCCGGTACGATCCGGCACTCCTGCGATTGTGCCTTTGCCTACATTGACGGGATACGGAACGGGCGGTTCCCGCTTCCACCGGAAGAGGAATGCCCGAATACGTATTGCGACTTCAGGCGCACCTGCCGTTTCGATCCGTACCGGATCTTAGAGACCGGGGAGGAGACCTGATATGGCAGCGACACCACGACAGGGAGAGGCGATCACCCTGCACGACAAGAGCATGGTGGTCACTGCCGGCGCCGGGACCGGGAAGACGTACGTCCTGGTCCAGAAATATATCGACCTTCTAAAAACAAAAGGCGTGAGCGTGCCGCAGATCCTTGCCCTGACGTTTACCGACAAGGCAGCAGCCGAGATGAAGGACAGGATCCGTAAGGAGATCCTCCGCGAGGAAGGCCCGCAGTGGGAGAAGGCAGCCGAGGATTTCATGATTGCGCCGGTCCAGACCTTCCATTCCTTCTGTGCACAGGTGCTCCGTGAGTTCCCGATCGAGGCCAGTCTCGAACCGGGCTTTTCTGTCCTTGACGAGCAGCAGGTCTCCCGCATCCACAGCACCGCATACGAGGACCTGATCCATACGCGGCAGGAGGAGCCGGTGAATGCTGCGATCGTCCAGGTACTCGCCATCACCGATCAGTACAACCTAAAGACGATACTTTCTGCACTGTACGGGAAACGGGAACGCTATGCCCGGTTCTTTGCGGCCCTTCGTGAGGACGAGGGCCATGTGCTTGAGGTCTGGAAGACGGAAGTCTGTACATTCCGCGATGAGGAGATTATTGCGCTGCGAAAGGATCCATCGTTCTCCTCCCGGATCCGTACGCTGCTTACCCTTGCTGCCGCGTACGATGGCGTGGATGATAAAGCGGCATTCTTCCTCCATGAGATCCGGCCGCTGCTTTCCGTGCTTGAAAATGCCCTGGACCCGGAGGAATTCTGCCGGGCGGCGCTTGAACTTGCACAAAAAAGACCGGGCAATGTCGGGAGCAAAAAGGTCTGGAAGCCGGACGATCTTGCGGAGTTCAAAGGATGCTGGAAAGATCTCGCCGGGATCCTGAACAGAAAGCATTCCCTCTTCCTGATGACCATGGACGCATCCGATCCGGTCATCACCGGCTCGGTGCAGTTCCTCCAAGCGCTGTCGCTTGTCTTCTCCCGGTATGCGGAGCTTGTCGGCAGCGGGAAGGCGGCACTCGGCGGCCTTGACTTTGCCGACCTGATCCTCCATGCACGAAAATTATTCCTCGAACAGGGCAACCTCGTTGCAACGCACTTCATGCCCCGGTTCCGGTACATCCTTGTCGATGAATTCCAGGACACAGACCCGTCGCAGGCCGATATCATCCGGGCGATTGTCGGGACACCGTCGCCTGCAACAGACTGCCTCTTTATTGTCGGCGACCCCAAGCAGTCGATCTATCTCTTCCGCGACGCGGACGTGACGCGCTTTAAGGAGGCGCAGGAGATCATCACAGCTGCGTGCAGGGGCCGGAAGGTGACGCTTGACACCAGCTTCCGGAGCACAAAGGAGGTGATTGGCCTTGCAAACATTATCTTCTCCCGTCTGCTTGCCTCGGCAGAGAAACCGTGGGAGTTCGGGTACGAGCCGGTCGGGATCTCCGATAACCGGGCCGGTCATACCGGCTCTGTGGAACTGCTTCTCCCGCCCAAAGGGAGCGATGCGGCCGGGACAAAACGGAGCGAGGCCGGCATGGTGGCCCGGCGGATCCACAGCATCGTACATGCGCAGCCGCTTTCTGTGTACGAAGAACTGTCGGACCATTCGTTTGTTTCCCGCCCGGCCCGGTACGGCGATATCGCGATCCTGCTTGAAGCGCGGACGAACCTCTCGTATTACCTTGCCGCCCTCGGCGAGTACGGGATTCCCTTCTACGTCCACGGCGGAACCGGGTTCTACCACCGGCAGGAAGTGTACGATCTCGCAAACATTCTCTCGTTCCTCGAACACCGGCATGACAGCGTGAGCCTTGCCGGGATCCTGCGGTCGCCGTACTTCGGGCTCCCGGATACGGAACTTTTCCGGATTGCGCAGGAACGCGGGAATACGCTCTGGGACAAGCTCGGGAAATATGCGGAACAGGACGGGCCGGCAGCACACGCACGCGATCTTCTCGCTTCATGGCAGCAGTACGCCGGCCATGTGGGGCTTGTCGCGCTGCTCCGCCGGATCCTGTATGAGTCCGGGGTTTACACCGTGTATGCCGCGCTCCCGGCCGGGGAACAGGTCCTTGCAAACATCGAGAAGCTCGTTACTTTGGCCCGGAACCGCGAGGAGGCCAGGCCGTACGCCCTTGCCGATTTCACTGCCGATCTCCGGCAGGCGATGGACGAGGACGAGCGGGAGGGCGAGGCGCAGCTCGATGCGCTTGCAAAAAACGCGGTCAACATCATGACCGTGCATGCGGCAAAGGGCCTGGAGTTCCCGGTGGTTTTCGTGCCAGACATGGGCGCGTCCTTCCGCGAGACCTATCCCCCGATCATGATCGGCGAGAACCCGCTGGTGGTGGGGGTAAAGGTCCCAAACCCGGCGGACAATTTTGCATTGACCGAGAGCGCCGTGCTCCTTACCCTGCGTGAGCAGCAGCGCCAGAAGGAGCGGGCCGAGAGGAAACGGCTGCTCTACGTCGCCCTGACCCGGGCCCGCGACCATCTCTTCATGTGCGGGACGGCCCCGGAGGATCCCGGGCTCTCGTTCGATCACGCCCGGTCCCGGATAGAGTGGATCGTTCTGGCCCTTGGCGTCACCGGGGATGCGATTGCGGCGGGCGGCCTCACGCTGCCGGACGGTGTCCGGCTTACGATTGTTGCGGACCCGGTAGCGATCCCGGCCGAGACTGGGCGGGTCGAGCCTTCACTACTTCTTGTCCCGGAGGAATGTGCGGGAAAGGCAGGGACCCGGGCGGAGCCGGTGTACGTGACCGGGCCGGCGCGGGTGAAAGTTGTTTCCGTTTCGGAGCTGGAGAGGGGAACAGCAGAGGGACCGGTGCCGGCCCGGGAGTCAGGTGCATCGAAGTACCTGCCGGGCGTTGAAGGGACAACGAAGGGCACGATCATCCATGAAGTGCTGCGGGGCCGGGATGCGGCGACCGTGCTCAAAGAGTACGGGGAATTTTCGGAGGAGCATCTCCGGCAGTGCGAAGAGATCCGGGCTGCGTTTTTCTCATCCGACCTGATGAAGCGGGTGAAGCGGTCGTATTGTGAGCTGCCGTTCGTGATCACGCGGGAGGGACAGCCCGTGACCGGCAAAATCGACCGGCTCCTGGAACGTGACGATGGCTCGTGGGCCGTGATCGATTACAAGAGCGAGGCGGCCGGGCCGGAGGGATATGCGGCCTTGGCTGAGGAGTACCGGAAGTCGATGGAGATCTATTGCAAGGCGGCGAGGCAGCTGGTGCCCGGGAAGGAGGTTGCTGCTTATCTGTACTTCACGGAGACCGGGGAATTTTTACCGATGATCTCCTGAAACGATTCGGTTTGTATTTCTAAACCCGTCGAATTGGACGGGATTACTATCCGGGTTTTTCCGGGTAAACTACCAGGTTCTCCGGCACGGGGAATTACCGACGATATCCCGGGAAAAACATTGGTGATTTTTAATCCCTAAAACAGCCCTTCTTTTCATTTGGCCCTGTTATATCCCATCCGGCCCTGAGATCTGCCTCCCAAAAACGTACAAAAGCGTTTTGTACGTCCGCGTAAAATGCCCGGTTTGCCCTAAATCGAGAGTATCGGGCGATTCCTGAAAAAGTGTGTAAAAATGCACCTGTTTTGCACATAATTCCGGAAAATGAGTGTCCGGAGGAGTAATCCGGGACCGTAAAGGGCCCGGATTAGAGGTACTTTCCTGCGAGTGATCGGGAAAACTAGGATCTGCCCTCCGGAAAGACCGTATCCCAGATATGCCCGATACGGCCCCGGATTGGCAATCCGGCGATCCCGTTTTCCGGTTCCTCAGGAAACGATGTCCACGCCCACGGAATAAACGACATTTAAGAGGTATTTTCAAAAACCGGGCAAAAAGAAGGCCACTTGAACCTGCAATATAGCGGGCCTGTACGGGCCACGGTTTTCCGGAGGGGTTATTGTATGTGGCAAGGGCTAAAAAGGGCGCTATTGCCCGATCGTTCCGGAAGAACAAATAAAAGGATGGTGTCGAGAGGTTGTATTTTTGGGAAAGGGGGTACTATCGGAGTGAATTTGCTAAATTTATCGGCACCTAGTTTCAAGTAAGGAAATATCCGTATCAATATACCTCTTCGCATATTCCGCAATCTGAAGATTCTCCGGAACGAATTGATCATATTTCTCACTTGTCCGGCCTTGGAACTTTTCAGCAATCTTCTCTGGAGATGGACAGGATGTAAGTATCGTATTGTATTTTTCCAGAATCTGTGATGGCGACACACCTTTGAATTTCAATGCAATCTCCTCATCTTCTATATGCAGTCCGGCAAATTCTTTTCCCAAGGTGAAAAGCGTCCGGTGTTTTGCCGAACCGGTCCAGGTAAACCAGTACGTGAAATTCCCATCAACAACAAATGGATTTGTCAAGAGTCCGGCTTCCCGGGCTGCATGCTGCGCTTCTCTGATCATGGCCTGTGCCTGTTGATTGAGGTATGTTGGAATGTAATCGGAAGTGACGATCTCGCGCATCTTTTCCCGGATTTTGGGGTGAATCTCTGCGCCGCCCCCGCCAAAGTATTTCGGAACTTTCCCACCTTTCGAGGGCTCGACAAGAATCTCGCTTCTCTTGAAATCAATCTCAAGGATCTCCCAGCGACGCCCGGCAAGAATCAGGAACTTGCGGGTTTCAAGATCCGGGGCAGACTGAATGCTGCCGATTTTTCCACCCTTGTGGATAACACTGAATTCCCGGGGTGTTGTGAACGCAGAGTAAAATTCAAAGTTCCTGACGATTTTCTCGCCCTCAAGACCCAGGATTAGTACATCCCTCTCGTCCTGTTCGATCAGATCGGCGGCTCCCATGCTCCGTGAAATCTGGAGAAAATCCTCCTGGCTCACAGTCTGGAAAGCCCCGTTTTGTATAAGGGTGTTGAAAAGATCACTGGCCGTAGATCCACCGTGTTCTGCAATGACGCTCATAATTTGCTGAATCAAGGTTGAAAAATGATAAAATCCAATCTGAGGCGGCTCGTTCCATTTTTCAATCATCAACTCAGACATCGCCACAGCTCGGAGAAGTTCGGGATGCAACCGATCTACAATAGAATCATCTTTCGAGGGGTTCTCAGCAATGAACATGATCAGGATCGACGGCTCTCCTTCTTTGCGCCCACTCCTCCCAAGACGCTGAGTCAGTGAATTCACCGACCACGGAGCCCCGATCTGCCCGATGCAGGAAACATTCCCGACATCGATTCCCATTTCCAGCGTACTCGAACAGAATGTGGCCGTGGGTCGGTTCAATTTCAGGGCGTCTTCGGTATCTTCACGTTCGCTTTTCGAGAGAGAGCCGTGATGAATCCTGAAACAATCCGGTAATCCCTTTCGTTCCAGATACGCTCTCGTACTGTCAGTATAGAACTCAAGGAGTTCGCGGCTGTTCACAAAGATCAGGGCCGTTTTCCCATAGAAATAACGGACGATATCGTCAATAAGCAAAGAGGTCTTCTCTTTTTCTTTTGAAGGTTTATCCATTGTTGGCGTTTCGAGAATGTAACTGCGGATTTGGTATTTGACATCTTTTTGTTCCGTCGGATCTGAAATTACTTTTATCGATTCCGGGTTTCTGGGGAGAAGCCATTTTTTCGCCAGTTCCGGATCGCCAAACGTGGCAGAGAGACCAATGAGCCGGACGCCTGTCGGGCTCTTGTGCATCACACGGGACAACAGGCTTTTCAGGTGCGCTCCCCGTTCATTTCCAATAAATGAATGCATCTCATCGATGACAATAAACGAGAGTGATCCAAAAAGATGTGATAGTTCGTTTGAATGATTGATAAAAAGAGACTCGATAGATTCAGGGGTGATAAGAAGAACACCGGAGGGATTTTTCAGGAATTTTTTCTTCCCGCTGCTCCCGACATCCCCGTGCCATTTGAAAACCGGGATTTCTGCGAGTTCGCACAGTTTTTCAAGACGCTGGAACTGATCGTTGATGAGAGCTTTTAACGGGCCTACATAGATGGCCGATATACCCTCGCCTTTCTTTTCAACAATCTGTGAAAGAATTGGGAGAAATGCTGCCTCAGTTTTTCCGGATGCAGTTTTTGCAGAGATGATCAGGTTGTTATCTGTGGTGAACAGAGCCCGGATGGAGTCTTCCTGTATCGGTCGCAACTCCGTCCATCGCATCTTGTAGAGTTTTTCCTGAATGGTCGGATGCAAAAATGAAAAAGCAGTTTTTTCCATGGGGATGTTCCTGGAAGATTACAATTTGAAGGATACCAGCTCATCGTTGATCTTCGGTTCAGCAGATTTTTCCGGTATTTTTTCTTCCGGTTTTTCACAGGTTTCCGTAGTTTCCTGTGATTTCTGGACCGGTGTATTGTTCAGCAGGACTTCCCACGAGGTTCCGGGATTTTGTTCAAGGACCGAGAGCATCCGGACAAAACTCTTGACAATATCCCCGGGAGTCTGGAAGAAATCGGCCCCCAGCATTTTCTGGCAGTGCTGGAGGTATCCTTCGATGCCCAGATCGGGAATAAGATATTTTGCAGGATCCTCATAGGCAAAGACATTCCTGATATTGTAGAGCAGGACGTAGGTATCTTCCTTGGACAAATTCTCCAGTTCGATCACCGGTCCGCTGAAATCTTTCAGCCCTGCAACATTGAAATCGCTTCTTACAACCAAACGCCGGGCAAGTGCTTCATAACTTGCCAGTCCTCTCCGCTGGTCTTTAAGAAATTCATCGGTACCGGCAAAGACAAAACCTACGCCGGATACGCTTCCCTGGAGACAATCGTTTACAATCCGCAGGATTGCTTCATAATTCGAATTACGGGATTGGACATTATTCAGACGGTGGGACAGTACTCCCATCTCATCAAGGTTGACAAGGAGCCCCGAATACCCGGCCATCCTGACAAAGCGGCCCCATAATTTCAGGTAGTCGTAGATGTTGTCATCTTCAATGATTGTCCTGACCCCGAGATCCTGCCGGGCTTCGGTCTTGGTAGAATATTCTCCTGAAAGCCACCGGATTGCCGAAGCCATAAGCGCATCGTCACCTTTCTGGTATCCTTCAAAATACTTACAGAGAACTGTGGCAAAATCATAACCGCTGACAAATTCCTGAAGGCATTTTAATTCCTGAGGAATCTGCTGAAGGATTTCTTCGGTATTCTTACCCTCCTTCCGGAGACGCTGATCGAGATCGGAGATCCAGCGTTCAATAAGACCTGAAAGTGCACCTCCCTCGGGTTTTGCCCGTACGGCAAAATTGTGCACCAGTTCAGTATAGAGTGCCCGGGCCTGGTTATCTGATGAATACAATCTTCTCTCAAGACTGATGTCCGCTTGCGCCACCACAAATTTCTTTTCAAGTGCTACTATCCGGCAGAGGTTCAGGAAAAAACTCTTGCCCGAACCGTAGCGCCCGATGATAAAGCGGATCGCTGCTCCGTCATTCTCAATCCTGTCCAGATCGGATAATATTGTGCTGACTTCATTTTTCCTGCCGACCTGAATATGCTCAAGGCCGATTCTTGGAACAACCCCTGCACTCAGAGATTGGATAATTGCATCCCGTTCTCTTTGTTTTAATTTTCCCATACTCGGCCCCACTCACCGTTAATGATTCATCTCTTGTAATTGATTACGATACGGTTTTCGCTTTCTTCCAGCAGGAAATCTCCCAGTTCCTCATCAGCCCACGTATTGATATCATCAAAAGCGGCCCTTGGCATCAGGTTATATTTCTTGGCAAGAATGGTGAAGTCGTCCTGACTGACCTCGTTCGACTTCATAATATCGTGCAACATCGAGAGATATTTCGAGTCTAGCGAAGGAATGGTTTCCTGAGGGAAGGGAAGATCGAATTCATTTTGTCGTGTTTCTGCATTAACGGATAATTTTGGAATTTTTACTTCCGGCTCTAGATCGATAACAATCTCTTCCTCTTCCTGTTCGAATACGGATGCAAGAATATTCTGGACGGCCCGCGTATCCTCCAGGGTTTGTTTTAATTTTTCCTTATTTATGCTAAATTCCGGCGTAATTGCCTGCGGGGGGATGGCTTCTCCCTTTCGGGATTTTCCGGCTTTTAGTACGGTTGTGGGCTCTTCAGGAATGTGCCCTATAAGGAGTTTGTTAATGATTTCATCCGATATCGAGGGATCTATCTCTAACGCTTTGAAAACAGTTTTCAATGACTTTTGTTCTTCCTTCGTGAATTTATTGTCCAAGAGAACGATATCCCCCAAGAAACTGGCAATTGACATTTTTTGTTCAGGATTCAGATATTTACTCAAACGTTTACCAATTTTTGATAGTGAGGGAGGTTGGATTTTAAGGGTTTGTTGAAGTCCCTTAAGACATTCAATTTCAAATGAATTGAGTGAAAACTGCTTTGAGATATAGTTATGAAGAACATTTTCCTCAATTTCAGATACATTTTCATCAGATGCTGCAATTGTATATGCCATTTCAAAAATTAATGCAGCGTGAGAAAATTTATCTGTGATTTGAACGGCATTATTGACTGGAATAATTGCAACGGAATCATTCCATTTATAGGAACTTCCGGATATTTTTTGATCTGGAATGAGGATATACCCGTTGTCATGTGCTGTTGTTACCATCGTGTTGCATTGGGTCGCGGTTAAAGATTCACGTTTAGTAATTCCCACTAACGGGGCGATATCAGATATTTGAACGATGATCGAACCTTTAGTAGGCGTTTTTGTGGAGTGGAATTGTTGCCATGACTCCAGATCAGGGTGTTTGTACTCTTCTTTTAATAATCTAGGAAGTAAGCCGTATACTTCTCGGGTCATCTTTCCGTCAGTTTTATTGAGCTTGTTGGTGACAGATTTCAACTCCTCTAAACATTCAGCCCAGATAGAGAATGCCGTCTTGAACGGTTCTGTCCCGATATTTGGAATATCTAAAACAGCGGGTTTTATCGATTTTGATTCACGCGAAAATCCAGAATAATACTTCAAAGAAAGACTTACTGGTGAATATGCTAGGTAATGTTGGTGCGTAGCTGGGATAGGAGGTAATTCACCAGAAAAATGCAGATTGAATTTCTTTTCGTAAAGTTTTTTGAGCAATAGCGGGTGTTTTTTCGGGATATTACTCTTTATAGTCTTTTGAGAATTTCTTGCGAGGGAGTACATCAGTTCCCACGGGATTTCTTTTGCCTTTAAGACATACCACGCAAGAACCGTTATCGATGAATTATCATCAAGTTCATCCAACATTGGATAAAAATTCTTAATTTTCGAATCATCCATTTCATGGATTTTCAATGCGACGTTGAATGTGACAAAACGATTCAGATAAAAATTAAATGAATTTGACTGGGGATATCGAACCAATATACGGTGAGCCTCTTCAGTAATTTTGTCAACATCCTCGTTTTCAAAAATTGCCCTCCGTTCAAGACCATAAAAAAAGATAAACGCATAACCGATATCATTCAAATCGCTATCTCTTCCATTTGACATCCATGAAAGATAATTTCCTCTTTGATCTGGAGTGAGTGTGGAATAGTTTGGATAATAGGGTAAAGCATAAGGATCACGTCCTATTTTTTCTACAGGAAGTGCTCGATCTATACACGATGCCTCTTGTGATGAATTTGATCCATCCGACCAATAGGTAAACGGATTTTTAATAGTATATCCGTGTACAACTATGGATTGACCAAGACCTGACCAATGGATTTGTCCAGAGTTAGGTTTTTTTTGCGGTCCTTGAGTGATTATTACTTTGACGGTTTTGCTTTGATAATCGGATTTGGAAATTCCTCCCGAAGAATAAATTCCAGTGGATCTGCAAACGGTTTTCGGTGTCTGATCTTTTATTAAATTCTCATCAAATACAGCCGGATATTCTTTTTTTACCAGATTTACATCGTTATTAGTGCAAAATTTGGCGTCTTGATTTTTTATTTCAGAATAACGCATTTCATCTAATTGAGTAT
>NZ_PMZU01000022.1 GCF_003170075.1 Methanoregula sp. | reverse complement strand
CCGGAATACCACGTCCTGCGGACGTACCTGGACTGGATGGCCGAGCTGCCCTGGAGCAAGACCACCCCGGACCACCTGGACGTCAAGGCGGCGGCGGGTGTCCTGGACGCCGACCACTACGACCTGCAGAAGGTCAAGAAGCGCATGCTGGAGTACCTGGCCGTGCGCAAGCTGGCACCGAGCAAGAAAGGTCCGATCCTGTGCCTGGTGGGCCCGCCCGGCGTGGGCAAGACGTCGCTCGGGAAGTCGATCGCGCGGTCGCTGTCGCGCGAGTTCATCCGCGTGTCGTTGGGTGGCGTGCGGGATGAGGCCGAGATTCGCGGTCACCGTCGCACGTACATCGGCGCGCTTCCCGGCCGCGTGATTCAGGGCATGCGTCGGGTGGCCACCAAGAATCCGGTGTTCATGCTCGACGAAATCGACAAGCTGGTCAAAAAGAGCGGCGACGATACCCTGTATAACCTGACCCGGATCAACTCAGATCTCAAGAACTCCAAGGTCAGTATTATTGGGATCTCCAACGATCTCAGCTTCAAGGACTTCCTCGACCCCCGGGTACTCTCCTCGCTTTCGGAAGAGGAGATTGTTTTTCCCCCGTATAATGCACCGCAGCTGGTTGATATCCTGACACAGCGCGCCACCGGCGCTTTTATAGATGGCGCAATTGCCGAAGGTGTGATCCCGCTCTGCTCGGCACTTGCAGCGCAGGAACACGGTGACGCGCGGCGGGCCTTAGACCTCCTCCGGATCTCCGGGGAACTTGCCGACAGGGACGAGTCAAAGCAGGTAACCGAAGAGCATGTGAAACAGGCGCAGGCCAAGATCGAGACCGACAGTATGATCGAGTGTATCGCGACGCTCCCTGCCCAGAGCAAGCTGATCCTCTTTTCCATGCTGACGCTGGAGCATCTGGGCCAGAATATCTTCACGAGCGGGGAGGTCTCGCGCATTTACCAGGATATAGCGCCCAGCATCCAGCTCGACATCCTCACCCACCGTCGGATCACCGACCTTATCTCGGAGCTCAACATGCTGGGTGTGATCAATACCCGTGTCGTGAGCCGGGGCCGGTACGGGCGTACAAAGGAGATGTGGTTCGATGCAAATACCGGCAAGATCCGCGAGGTCGTGCTCAACGATCCGCGGCTGAACGGGTTAAAAGATCTCGATATAAATCAGATGGAAGCAAAATGGTTAAAAACGTGGTTCAGGTGATGTGTGATGGATGACAAGGATCTCGAACTCCTCCGGATTCTTGAGGAGAACAGCCGGCTGTCTGCACAGGAAATCGGATCGATGACCAACCTTACTCCGGCTGAGGTGGAAGCACGGATCCACGCCCTTGAGGAGAACAAGATTATCCGTAAGTACACCACGGTCATCAACTGGGAGAAGGCAGGAAACAGCGAGGTGTCGGCCATTATCGAGCTGAAAGTGAGCCCCGAGCGGGACTTCGGGTACGACAGGATTGCCGAACGGCTTTCCCGGTTCAGGCAGGTGCGGACGCTTCGCCTGATCACCGGTACCTATGATCTCCAGCTTATGGTGAGCGGGAAGAACATGCAGGAGGTTTCCCGGTTTGTTTCGGAGCACGTCGCCCCGATGGACCGGATCCGCGAGACGGCGACGCTTATTGTCATGAAGTCCTACAAGGAGAATGGCAACACCCTTTTTGAGCAACAGGAAACCGAACGCCTTCCGTACTCCTTCTGAGGTGGCATCATGCGAATGTTTGTCTCAGAGCGTGCTCAGCAGATCCCGCCTTCAGGCATCCGGAAATTTTTTGATCTGGCTCTCACCATGGATGATGTAATCTCCCTTGGTGTCGGTGAGCCCGATTTCAGGACCCCGTGGAACATCTGTGAATCCGGCATCTACTCCATCGAACAGGGCGTAACCTCCTATACATCGAACCGGGGGCTCCAGACGCTCCGCGATGCGCTCTCGGCCCACCTTGCGAGCCGCTACCAGCTCAAATACTCGGCTGACGACGAGATGGTTATCACCACCGGCGTGTCCGAGGCGCTTGACATCGCGGTCCGCGCCATAGTCAACCCCGGTGACGAAGTACTGATTGCCGAGCCCAGTTATGTCTCTTATGCACCCTGCGTCACGCTCGCCGGAGGGATACCCGTTCCAGTCGAGTGCACCGAACAGGATCATTTCAGGCTCAACCCGGACACGCTCCAGGAAAAGATCACGGATAAGACTAAGGCCCTGATCATCAATTTCCCCAACAACCCGACGGGTGCGATTATGAAAAAGGAGGATCTCGAACCCATCGCGGATATCGTGACCGACCGGGATCTCCTGCTCATCAGCGACGAGGTCTATTCGGAACTCACGTACGAGAATTCCCACACAGCCCCTGCCACGGTAAAAGATCTCTGGCAGCGGACGATCACCCTCAACGGTTTCTCCAAGGCGTATGCTATGACCGGCTGGCGGGTGGGTTTCCTCTGTGCGCCACAGGAGATCTGCGACGCAGCGCTCAAGATCCATCAGTACGTGATGCTCTGCGCCCCGGTGATGGGGCAGGTCGGTGCACTTGAGGCACTCCGCTCGGCGGAGGATGAGAAGACGAGCATGGTCAACGAGTACCGGCTCCGCCGCAACATGTTCGTAGCCGGCCTCAACAAGATCGGTCTTTCCTGCCATGTGCCTGAGGGAGCATTCTACGCGTTCCCTTCGGTGAAAGGAACCGGGCTTTCTGATGTGGAGTTTGCAGAACGGCTGCTTAAGGAGCAGCGGGTAGCAGTCGTACCGGGCAGCGTCTTTGGCAGCGGCGGGGACTATCACCTCCGCTGCGCCTACGCGGTCTCACGGAAAGATCTCAACGAGGCCCTCGGCCGGATGGAAACTTTCGTCAACGGTTTATAACCGGGGAACAAGGCCGGGAAGGGCCGGCCCATTCCCGGGTTTACTGATCCGCTTCTGACCCGGTTCTATCAATGGCAGTCCTGATCCCTGCGGTTTTACGGTTCAGGGCAGACTTTATTGCCCTATCCGCCCTACACTACATGATACTCCAATGAGCTGTACTATTATCGTAGGTGGATTTTTTGGAGATGAGGGGAAGGGCAAGATCGTTGCCCACATCGCGCATGCGGATGAACCTGTCATCATCTCCCGCGGTGGCGTAGGCCCGAATGCCGGGCACACGGTTCAGGTCGGCGACCATGAATATAGTGTCCGGATGGTGCCGTCCGGTTTTGTCTATAAAAAAGCAAAACTCTGTATCGGTAGCGGGGTACTCGTCGATCCCAGAGTCCTCAAGCACGAGGTCGAGACACTGGGTGTCAAAGGCCGGATCTTTGTCGACAAGCGTTGTGGTATTATCACCGAGGACCATATTGCCCGTGACAAGGGCAGCGCGTACCTTTCAAAGAAGATTGGCAGCACCGGTTCCGGGTGCGGGCCGGCAAACGCCGACCGGGTGATGCGGGTCGCCCCGCAGGCAAAAGATGTGCCGGAACTTGCCGAGTACCTTCTGGATGTCCCCCTCGCCCTCAACAATGCCTTAAAAAGCGGCCAGACCGTTCTTCTGGAAGGGACCCAGGGTTTTGGAATCTCGCTCTATTACGGGACCTACCCGTTTGTCACGAGCAAGGATACCTCTGCCTCCCAGATCGCCGCGGATAATGGTGTCGGCCCGACAAAAATTGACGACGTGATCGTGGTCTTCAAGGCCTACCCGACCCGGGTGGGCGAAGGTCCGTTCTCCACCGAGATGACCTCGGAGAAGTCGGACGCGATGGGCATCCAGGAGTTCGGCACGGTCACCCACCGGAAGCGCCGGATCGGCGGCTGGGACGGCAAGATGGCCCGGTACTCTGCGATGATCAACGGCTGCACGCAGGCAGCGATCACCGGTATCGACCGGGTGGACAAGGCCTGCTTCGGGCTCACCGAGTACAGCAAGCTTACCAAAAAGGCAAAAGACTTCTTAAAAACTGCCGAAGACGACATCGGCTGCCCAATCACCCTCATCTCCACCGGGCCAGAACTCACCCAGATCATCGATATAAGGAAAGAATACAAATGAAACGTTCGCTCATGGACATCCTCTGCTGCCCCGTCTGCAAGGGCGACCTCGTGCTCCGGGTAGATACAGAGGATGAAAAAGAGATCCTTGAGGGTAACCTGAACTGCGCTGCCTGTCATGTGGATTATCCCATCCATGAGGGCATCCCCAATCTCCTTCCCCAGACCCCCAAATAACCGGTGATACCATGAAATCCCTGCTGCCATTTGAACTTCTGGCGGTTACGGATATTCCGGCCGGAGACGGTGCGATGACCGAGGTCTATCTCAACCGGTCGAGCATCAACTCCATCGAAGTTCCAAAGGAGAATGCGCATGTCGAGTGCGGGAACACCTTTAAGATCCGGTTTGTGAACCGGGGCGCCCCCATCCATATCACGGCAACGACATCCAATGCCGGCATGTTTACGGATTTTTTCCACGAGAACATGTACGTGATCGACGAAGTAGCGCTCGGCATATCGTTGCGGAAAGACTGCGCCCCGGGCTTTTTTGACATCGACATTATCGCAGGCTATGGCGCAATGAAGGCCACCCTGAGGGTCGAAGTCATCGTAAAACCCACAAGGGGGCCACAGGTTCTCGAAAAAGAACCCCCCGTCCAGCCTGAAGCCCACGGCCGGCCGCACCTCCTGATGGTGGCGATGGCTCTGGGTCTTGTTCTGTACAGCATCTGGTACTATACCAAAATTGAGATTATCAACATCGCGGCATTCATCGTCCTTATTGTCGGTGCACTTTTCGTATGGTACCGACAGACCTGATCCTTGCCGGCGCAGTTCTCTTTCTCGCGCTTGCTGTTGACCGGCTCATCGGAGATCCGCACTCTGCGTTCCACCCTGTCGCGCTTCTTGGCCGGTTCATCGGCTGGTGGGGACAACCGGCCCGGTATTCCCCCCGCATCCAGCGTGCGGTGGGTATTTTCTTCTGGCTGGTGACGGTCTGCCTTTTTGCCCTCCCGTTCTTCCTGTTCGGGAACTATACCCCGCGGCTGGTATTTCTTATCGGCGCACCGTTCCTGTTGAAATGCTGTTTTGCCTGGCGGTCGCTTGAGGAGCATGCGCTCGGGGTGGTTGCTGCGCTCGAAAACGGCGTGGATGCAGGCCGTGAACGGGTGAAACGGATGGTCTCCCGGGAGACGGCACAGCTCGATGCCGGGCATATCCGGTCGGCCGCGTACGAGTCCATGGCCGAGAACCTCACCGACAGCATCGTCTCCCCTCTTTTTTACTTCGCGTTGCTCTCTCTTTTCGGACTCGGGCTTGCGGGAGCGGCGGTATTCCGTGCCGCAAACACGATGGACGCGATGCTCGGGTACCGGGACGAGCGGGCCCGGCTGGGCTGGTGCTCCGCCCGGATGGACGACATTCTCAACTACATCCCGGCCCGGATCACTACGTTCTTCCTTCTGGCCTATTTCCTCACGAAGGGTACTGCTGCCCGGGCGTGGCGGGTGATGCGCCGGGACGGGAAGAAACGCCCGGGCTTCAACGGGGGCATCGTGATGGCTGCAATGGCCGGGGGCTGCAGGATACAGTTTGAGAAGCCCGGGGTCTATACAATCGGTGACGGGGGGGAGCAATCGCTTGAAGACGGGGGCCCGGCAATCGTTCGTGCTCTCAGGGCGGTGACCCTTGCATTTGCGGCAATTGCCGCAGGTACACTTATTTTATTGGCTTGGTTGATCTATAGTACTGGTATATGAAACTGGAAGAACTGAGATTTGGTACTGAGCTTCTCAAGCGCGGTTTTGCATCCATGCAGAAGGGGGGCGTGATCATGGATGTCGTCAATGCCGAGCAGGCAACGATTGCCGAGAGGTCCGGGGCCGTCGCAGTCATGTCGCTTGAACGGGTGCCGTCCGATATCAGAAAGCAGGGCGGTGTCGCCCGGATGGCGGACCCGGAAAAGGTCCAGGAAATTATCGACGCGGTTTCGATCCCCGTCATGGGAAAAGTCAGGATAGGCCATTTTGTCGAGGCACAGGTGCTCGAAGTGCTCGGCGTCGATATGATCGATGAGAGCGAAGTGCTTACCCCCGCCGACGAGGAATACCATATCGATAAGAAACTGTTCAAGGTTCCGTTTGTCTGCGGGGCGCGGAACCTCGGCGAGGCGCTGCGGCGGATCAACGAAGGTGCGGCAATGATCCGTACCAAGGGCGAGGCAGGGACCGGGAACGTTGTCGAAGCCGTGCGCCACATGCGGGCGATCATGGGCGATATCCGCAAGGTGCAGGGCATGGACGAGCAGGAGCGCATCAGCTATGCACGGAGCATCGAGGCCCCGGCAGAGCTCGTCATCGAGTGCGCAACCCGCGGCCGGCTCCCGGTTGTGAACTTCTCGGCTGGTGGTATTGCCACTCCCTCGGATGCTGCCATGATGATGCAGCTCGGGGCTGACGGCGTCTTTGTAGGTTCCGGGATCTTCAAATCCTCGAACCCGGAGAAGATGGCAAAGGCAATCGTGGAAGCGGTCAACCACTATAGTGACGCAAAGGTGATCGCAAAGGTCAGTACGGGTCTTGGCGACGCGATGCCGGGCCTCGATGTCCACACCCTCAGGGCCGATGAGGTGCTGCAGACCCGTGGACGTTAAGATCGGCGTTCTCGCGTTACAGGGAGACGTGAGCGAGCACATCGACGCTTTTTCAGCGGCACTTGCGGGGCGCGGCTGCGGGAAGGCATCTACCGTTGTCGAGGTCAGGAACCCTGTGGATCTTGACGGCTGCTCAGCGCTTGCGCTCCCGGGCGGGGAGTCCACCACTATTTCGCGGCTGATCGAGAGGAACGGGCTCTACGAACCGATCCGCACCTTCAAGGGGGGGATCTTTGCGACCTGCGCCGGCATGGTGCTGATGGCGACCGATGCCGCCGACCCCCGGATTCATACGCTTGGGCTCATGGACATGACCGTGGACCGGAATGCGTTTGGCCGGCAGAAGGAGTCATTTGAGGCTGATATTCCGGTCATAGGGCTTGACGGCGGCCCCTTCCATGCAATCTTTATCCGGGCACCGGTTGTTACTGCAGCCGGGGCAGGTGTTCATGTGCTTGCGACACTGGACCGGGGAATCGTCGCGGCCGAGAAGGGGCGGTACATGGCGCTTGCCTTCCACCCGGAGCTTGGCGGGGATCTCCGGCTCCACGAGCGTTTCCTGAAAAATCTCGGGATCTGATTTTTTTATAATCCCTGTGTCCGATGAATCGTGCGGGAAGGATTGTATTCCGGGTGAAATCTTTTTTAAGCCCGGATACGGTATGTTCCTGCATGGTTGGAAGGGTTCAGCGCCGGAAGATTTCACGTGTTTTTTCGTCAGAGAATATCCAGAAGATGCTCTTATCAGCCTTAAAAAAACATGAGGATTTCGTTCTCGCCCGGGAGCCCCGGCCCGGTGAGACGGCCGATCCGGAGACTGAACCGGTGATCCACATCATGACCGGAAATCTGATTACGTCGTGCAGGCTGAACGGTCTTAAGGGCCGGGTCATGCTGTACGACGATGAAGGAGCGCGGATCGTGACCATAAGGGAAAAGGACCTTACGACCGGTCCGGAAAAATGAGGGTGCCTGCCCGGGTTCCCCGGGTCAACTGCCTGCTCTTTACAGATCGATCCGCGTTTCAGGTGCCGTTTGGGTTTACAATCCGCCCGGCAAAGAGGATCGTCCCGCTATCATTGTCCTGTATCAGGAAGAGGAACGGGTGGTCGGCCCGGAACACGGGTACCGGTTCTTCATGACCGGGTGCTACTGCAGCCAGATTCATTACCACTGCTGTTGCCGCGGCCGCTTCAGTCCCCTCTTCGTTCACATCAATGTACGCCTTGTGGATCACATCGCTGATATACAGGTCCCGGGCTCCATCCATGCCGGAGAAGTCTGCGCTGTCGGAGAATGCCGTGGGCATTCCCATAGTGCCAAGCGTTTCCGGAAGGGAGTATTGGGTCTCAATTTTGAATTTCGGGATATACACCATGACCCGCCGGGATGATGCCGATTGCTCCAGAACCGAGAGGTTGGCCGGGTCGAGGTACGGATCTGCTGCGGAGAGGTTATCTCCTTTGGGGAGGAGGACCACCATGGAGAGTCCCTTCCCGCTGGTGGTGGTATACGGTAGTGAGAGCATCTGGAGATCCGCAGTCTCTGCATACGGGTAGATGGCATCCTTATCTGTCCGCTGCATCATCCTGACCGTGACTGTTGAGCCGGCAGGGGTTCTGAACGGGGCATCGGTGGTCATGTTTACATCGAACTGTTTTTGCCACGTGCCCTTGAAATACACGGCATTGGTGATCACAAGCCGGGTCAGGGAACTGATACTCCCGGCAGGCAGCAGATTTAGGATTTTGTCATTGGTCTTGTCTGCTACCCAGCTGTTGATGGTCTGGCGTGAGACCTCGGGCTGGCCGGTAAAATCAAGGTTGGTCGTGTTTGCAGCATAGTACTGTTCTGCAGTGCTGGTGTACTCCGGTAGGAAGGTGTATTTTCTCTCGGCCCAGAGGGCGTTAGCCGTACTCAGGGTGTAGCCTGCATTCCTGCTGTTGATCGCCGCGTTGACCGTAGCAAACCCCTCCCTGAGGCGGGTGGTATTTGCCGGGAAGTAAAAAACCGACCGGATCTCGTCAGCGGTTGTACCGCGTGCCCCCTCGTATGTGAGGGCGAGGGCAGAAGAGATGGAGAACGGCGAGAAGAAGATATTACTCTCTCCTTCCGGGCTGTCCTTTGCAAGCTCACGGTACAGGTCGCAGGTGAACCGGTTGTTTGCGGTCACAACGCTCAGGTCCCCTGAGATGGTGTTCCTGCCCCCTGCCGGTGTGATCTCCGATGTCGGGCCGGCAGATAACGTGGGAGAGGTTGACGGGGTATTGGTGTGTCCCGGCGTTTCGGTGCAACCTGCGATAAGGATACCCAGCGCGAGCACCGATAACAAGGCAAGCAGAGCAACGAATCCGTGTTTCATAGTTCCTCAGTGGCTGCCCGGTTTGTTAAATCTGGCGTTGAGTGCGATTTTTTTCATAGTTATCCTTCCAACTCCTCTGCCAGTATTGTCGTGACTATGGTTGCCGGAGGGACCGCTCTTGCCCAGCTCTGGGGTCTCATCCTCGCGCCGATAATCGGTGCGCTGGCGGCGGCGTTTGTCTGGAAATACCTTTTTGAAGAGAAAACAGCACCGGCATAAGCCGGTTGGTTACTTTTTTTCACTCAAGTGATCTTTTTTCATCGCATCAGCCTTCATTTCTTTTGGCATCAGCTCGATTGCATATCGCAGCGCCGTCCGGGGCATCTCTTTTTTGTTCTGCATGACATACGTAAATACCTCTGCCTGGTGCTGCCGGCTTGCCTCTTTGAGGAGCCAGCCGTAGCCTTTCTGCACCATATCGTCGCTGTCGGTCAGGAGTAGATCGGCAATTTCAATCGCTTCGGAAAGGAACTTTCCATGTTTTGCCGGGATAATCAGGGAGACTGCCGCCGCCCGCCGCATCCAGCGATTCCCAGATTGCGTCCATTGCTTAAGCTCGGCCGTATATTCCGGGTATTGTTCAATAAAGTCCCCCATCGTGTGATTGCAGAACCCGTCGCAGGACGCCCAGTTGGAGATGTACGTGTCAATCCAGCGCCGGAACACCGCAAGATCCTCCCGCTTGTACCGGCCGGAGAGGGCATGGGCCCAGTTCGAGACGATAAAGGACTCTTCCAAGTATCCCGTTCGGTAGAGCTCTTCGCAGAGCGCGAAGATCTCCTGTTTTTCCCGGTGTTTTATCTCCTTCCAGTACTTTTTTGCAAGAGCCATGACCGATGCGGTCTTCATGCCATAGCACGCAATGTCGTCCTTAAAAAAGCGTTTTGAGGTCTGCTGGATCTGTGGATCAGCCTGACTTTCAAGTTCCTGCCGGATACGTGAGATAACCGGGTCCATTAACCATGGTGGGGTGGGAGGGGGGATAAGGGATATGGCCTTGCGGGGAGGAAGGTATTGATACCAATAAGAACCCGATACGGCCATTGCACAAAAGTATACAAAAGGATAGTAAAGATATGGCAACAATTCTCGTTAACCAAGATCTCTGCACCCGCTGCGGGATCTGCTCATTCGTCTGCCCGATGTCAATTGTCGACCCGGCAGATGAGAACACCCTGCCAAAGGTGCAGGATAGCAAGGCCGCCATGTGCATCCGGTGCGGGCACTGCGAAGTCTCCTGCCCGTCGCAGGCGCTCCTCTTAAACGATCGCCCGGATGAGAAGGTGCCCCTGCCGGCCGGTGCCGGTACCATCTTTCCTGACTCCATGGCATTCTACCTCAAGAAACGCCGGTCCGTCCGGCGTTTCACGAAAGACCCGGTACCGAAAGAGAAGATCCTTGAGATCCTCGACATCGCCCGGTACGCTGCCTCGGGAGGTAACGGGCAGCCGGAGGAGTGGATAGTTGTCCACGACCCAAAAAATGTACAGAAGATCGCCGGGCTGACCATCGAATGGATGAAGACGCTCGTGAACTCCGCGCATCCGATGAGCGGCTATATCCCGGTATTACTCGGTGCCTGGGAAAGCGGAAATGACGTCATCTGTCGGGGCGCCCCGCACCTCCTTGTCGCCCACATCCCGGAGGGCAATCCTGTTGCATCCGTTGACGCCATCATCGCCCTCACGCATTTTGATATCGCTGCCCCGGCGTTTGGGATCGGCACCTGCTGGGCGGGTTTTGTCGCAATGGCCGCCACCTCCTATGAACCGCTCCAGAAGGAACTCGGTCTCCCTGCCGGAAGGAAATGTGCCTATGCGATGATGTTCGGCCACCCGCAGTACAAGGTCTACGGAATCCCCCGGCGCAAGCCATTGCAAGTAACGTGGCGGTAGGCCGGGATGAAAACGCTCTACAATGAGATCTGCACAGTGATGATGAAACCGGTCGTCTGACCCCCCCACCAAACCCTTTTTAACCGATCCCTCAACCAGGTAGTGCGTTGGTATCGCAGGGGGGTTATGTGCTCATGTGGGGTGACCCCCCGGGAGGTTCCAGCCCTCCGCACCATTCCCACACCTTTATCTGGGAGATGCGCCAGATGGTGAGAATACTGTAAAGGAGAAGATGACATGGCCACCGATCCGGTCTGTTTCATGATAGTTGACGAGGAGAACGCTCAGTTCAGGAGCACATACAGGGATACTGAATACTATTTCTGCTGCAACTATTGCAAGAAGCAGTTCGAGGCAAACCCGAAGAGGTACAGCCGGCTCGCAAACGATATGACGGTTGATCTGGGATCTGGCTGCTGAAGGATACCGGGATACCCCGGCACGTGGCGTTGGGTCGGGAAAAACAGGTTTTTACCCGGGCGCGACAAAGAGAGTATCCGGGACTTTTAAGGACAATCTGACATGACACCATCAGAGACTATCACCGGGACGCTGGCCGCAGACGGCCGGTTTTCCCTGATGACAAAGGCGATCCAGGTAACCGGGCTTGACGCGGTGCTCGCCGGGAAGGGGCCGTATACAGTCTGTGCGCCGACCGACGAGGCATTCCGGCTGCTCCCCAAAGAAACCCTTGACGGGCTCATGGCCGACCCCAAAGGACAGCTCTTCCGCGTCCTCCAGTACCATATCATGTTCGGGAACCTCTCGTGCAGCACGATAAAGAAACTGAATTTCCCCAAGACGCGTCTCGGCATCACCGTTGAAATAACTGAAAAGGGTGGTCAGGTCATTTTCGGTGGGGCAACCGTGACCATTCCCGATATTGCCTGCACAAACGGCGTGATCCACGGTATCGACAGGGTTGTTATCCCCCGGTAACCGGGGGCCGCGAATTTATATAACTCCTGCCTGCCTGATCAGATTGGTGATATCCGTGTTCCCCTGGGTCGAGGACAGCCCGGACTGGCCGGCGAGAGAGAAAACCAGGTACATGATCGCGATGAAGGTTACGATAGCGACGATGATCGCCACGACAACAAAGATCACCATGTGGAGGGCGGGCGCCGGCCGGAAGGGAATGGTGCCACTGTTCATCCGGTCTGCCGTCGAATAGGCATCATATATGCCGTACAGCCAGATGACGAGACCGGGAACGATAAAGAGGAAGAACCCGAAGATGGTGCCGAGAAACACGAGGTATCCCCTGAGGATATTGCCCTCGTATACCTGGCCGAGGCCGGGGACAAACGTCGAACCGGCGAGAGCAAGGAACGTGCTTTTCTGCCCACCGGCATCCTGCGCGGGCTCAGGCTGTCCCGGTGAAACCGGGCCGGGAAGCCTGGCACCGCATTCATTGCAGAATTTTGCCGTTTCAGGCACCGGGGCGCCGCAGGTGTTGCAGAACCTGGTCATGAACTACTGTTGTCAGCTCACCCCAATATAAATTCTCATGACGGCGGTGCCGCCGATCCTTCACGCACAGCAGACAACAACCTATAATTCGATCCATGAGCAATATTTCACCCGTTGAACAGTCCTTTTTATACTTCAATAAAAACAGCACAGGTCCAGCCATGAACCCACCATCCGTCGTCGACAGCATCCTCTCCGCACGCTATCTTCGGAAAGGAGAGAAGAACTACGAAGATGTCTGCCGCCGGGTAGCCTCGGCCCTGGCAGACGATGAGACCGAAAGAGCCCGTTTTTATGAGGCGATGGTCTCGCTGCGTTTCCTGCCAAACTCCCCGACCCTCATGAACGCGGGTACCGATATCGGGCAGCTCTCGGCCTGTTTTACCCTCCCGGTCCCGGATTCCATCGACGGGATTTTCGATGCGATGAAGGAAGGGGCGATCATCCACAAGACCGGCGGGGGTACCGGGTACAATTTCTCGCACATCCGTCCGGAGGGCTCCCCCGTCCAGTCCACCGAAGGCGTCGCCTCCGGCCCCATCTCGTTCATGCGGGTCTTTAACGCGGCCACCGACGTGATCAAGCAGGGTGGCCGCAGGCGCGGGGCAAACATGGGGATCCTCAATGTCTGGCACCCCGACATCCTCGCGTTTATTGCCGCAAAGAAGAAGGAGGGCGATTTCTCCAACTTCAACATCTCCGTGATGGTGAATGACAAGTTCATGGATCTCGTGGAGAAGCGCAAGTTCGACGACGTCTGGCTCACGAACCCCCACTCGGGGGAAAAAGTCACGGTCGGCCAGATCTGGACGGGCATTGTTGAGGGGATCTGGAAAAACGGCGAGCCGGGCATCCTCTTCTATGACGAGATCAACCGGCACAACCCGACACCTTTGCTCGGCGATATCGACACCACGAACCCCTGCGGTGAGCAGCCGCTTCTCCCGTACGAGAGCTGCGTGCTTGGGAGCATCAACCTTGCCGCCTGTGTCCACGATGGAGTTCTCGATGAGAACCTGCTCCGCGAGACCGCTCGGATGGCGACACGTTTCCTCGATATCGTGATCGAGAAGAACGTCTTTCCCATCCCGCAGATCGGCGTGGCGACACGGAAAACCCGCAAGATCGGCCTTGGCGTCATGGGTGTTCACGATGCAATGCTCATGATCAGCCTCGCTTACGATTCCCCAGAAGGGCGAGTGTGGTGCGAGCATATCATGAAACTCGTGACCGATACGGCAGTCGATGAATCTCACAAACGTGCCGAACAACTGGGAACCTTCCCCGCATGGGAAGGGAGCATCTGGAAGGACTTTAAGGTGCGGAACGCTGCGATGACGACGGTCGCCCCGACGGGGACGATCTCGCTCCTTGCCGGGTGTTCGAGCGGTATCGAGCCGGTCTTCTCGTTTGCCTACACAAGGAAGAATACGGTAGGGAAGACCTTTATCATCGTGAATCCGGTATTCAGGGAAGCGCTCGTGCATACCCTGTCCGATATGGGTTTTGCCGGCGACGAGCGGGCAAAGAAGGCTGAAGAGGTCATCGCCCACGTCCACGAGACCGGGACGATTCAGGACCTGCACTGGCTGCCGAAAGGGTTCCTCACGCTCTTCAAGACGGCGCTTGACATCCCGTGGCGGGACCACATCCGGATGCAGGCCAGTTTCCAGAAGCATGTCCATGCCTCGATCAGTAAGACCATCAACATGCCCGGCTCTGCGACAAAGGAGGACTGTGAGGAGGCGCTCATGATGGCGTGGAAACTCGGCCTCAAGGGAATCACCATCTACCGGATGGGGAGCAGGGATGATGTCGTGCTCGCATTAAAGGATAAGACGCCCGCCCCCGCCGCAGTACGTATGCACCCGGAGCCTGCCACGGCCTCAACGGCCAAAAGAACGGTACTGGAGAAGATCCCGTCGCTGTCCATCGACCGGCCCAAGGAGCTGGCCGGCCGAACGTATCTTTGCCAGTCCGGGTGCTGCCGTCTTTATGTGACGGTGAACCTGATGGACGGAAAACCCATGGAGGTCTTTATCCGGACGGTCGGAAGCGGGGGGTGCGACGCGAACAGCAGCGCCCTTGGCCGTGCAATCAGCACCGGTCTCCAGAGCGGCGTGCCCTACGGGAAGTTCGTCAAGCAGTTCGCAAAAGTGAACTGTATCTCCGCTATCAAGAACCCCTCCTCGGAAGGCCATTCCTGTGCGGACGTGGTCGGGCGGTGCATCGAACTCTCGGCCAAAAACCAGAGCATCTCAACCTTAAACGACTGGAATATCAAAAAGACCGGGGAGCAGCGGCTCTGCCCTGAGTGCAAGGAGCCCCTTGACTTCGGCGAGGGCTGCAACCAGGGGATCTGCAAGCACTGCGGCTGGACCGGATGCAGTTGATCCCGCTGTTTTCCAGTGCCCATTTTATCCTCGCTTCAGGGCTCCTTCAGGTTACAACTGCTTTTCGTGATCCATGTTCCGGCCGTTATCCGGATACTACCAGATCCTTTTTATCTTCCCGTGAAAGCGCGTAATCAAGGTCAGAGTAGGAGATCCGTTGCGGGGTTTTCCTAATCCAGTTCTGCTTTTTTACCGGCAGGAGGGTATCAGGCCCGGGGGGCACTTTGGTCATTTTTTCCAACCTGAAATACGGTTGGACTACCTGTGGGGGGAGTACAAACCGTGACCGGATCAAAAAAAGAGATGGTAATTATTTCAGATAAACAGCGGCGCGAGCACGAGCGTCAGCGTAGCAAGGAGCTTGATGAGCACGTGGAGTGACGGGCCGGCAGTGTCCTTGAACGGATCGCCGAGCGTGTCGCCGATGACGGCTGCCTTGTGGGCCTCGCTGCCCTTACCGCCGTGTGCACCGCTTTCAATGAATTTCTTGGCATTGTCCCATGCACCGCCGCTGTTATTGAGGATCAGGGCAAGGAGAATACCGGTGATGGTCGCAACCATGAGGAAGCCGGCGAGGGCCTGGTATTTCATGGTGACGCCGATGATGATCGGGAACCCGATCACAAGAATGCCGGGGATGACCATGTTTTTGAGCGCACCCTGGGTCGTGATATCGATGACTGCTGCATAGTCAGGCTTTTTGGTGCCTGCCATGATGGCCGGGTCCTTGAACTGGATGCGGACAGCTTCGATGACAGACTGTGCGGTCTTGGAAACAGCGCGGATGGCGAAGCTGGCAAAGAGGAAGACCAGCATCGCGCCGAGGAGTGCCCCGACAAAGACGTTCACACTTGCAAGGTTGACGACATCGAATACCTTGCCGGTCAGCTTGGCAATGTCGGCCATATACGCGTTGAAAAGCAGGAATACAGCGAGGGATGCACTGCCGATGGCATATCCCTTGGTGAGTGCCTTCGTGGTGTTACCAGCCGCATCGAGCTTGTCCATGCGCTTTCTGACTTCCTCGGGTGCCTGGCTCATCTCGACGATACCTCCGGCATTGTCGGCGATAGGTCCGAAGGTGTCCATGGCAAGGACGTACGCACAGACCATCAGCATACCCACGGTTGCAACGGCAGTTCCGTAGAGGCCGCCATTCTGGATACCGCTCATGGTACCGCACCAGTAGGAGATCAGGAGGGAGAGGCCGATGAGTATTGCAGGAATTGCGGTGGTTTCGAGACCGACCGAGAACCCGGTGATGATGTTCGTGGCGGCTCCTGTTTCAGAGGCGTCAGCGATCTCCTTTACCGGGCGGTAGTGGTGGTCGGTATAGAACAGGGTGACCCGGAGGAAACACACGGAGAGTGCAATACCGACGAGACCTGCAAAGAAGAAGTACATCCAGCCGGTTGCTGCCCCGAGGAGCCACCGGACTCCGAAGAAGAGGAAGACCGCGGAGATGATCGCCGTGATGTAATACCCCCGGTTCATGGCGTCCATCGGGTCGGCACCGTCCTTGCCCTTGACAGAGAGGATACCGATCATGCTTGCGAGGAGACCCAGCGCACACATGACGATGGGGAAGAGGATACCATTGACACCGAAGACCGGGAAGAGCGCGACACCGAGGATCATTGCACCGATGTTTTCGGCAGCGGTGGACTCGAAGAGGTCAGCACCACGGCCGGCACAGTCGCCAACGTTGTCGCCAACGAGGTCGGCGATGGTAGCGGGGTTCCGGACATCGTCTTCGGGAATACCGGCCTCAACCTTGCCGACAAGGTCTGCACCGACGTCAGCGGCCTTGGTGTAGATACCGCCGCCGAGTTGGGCGAAGAGTGCCACGAACGAGGCACCAAAACCGAACCCGATGATGACGAAGGGGGTGGTCTGCGGGTTTGCCCCGAGTGCGATGTACGTCAGTGAGACCCCGAGGAGTGACATCGAGGTGATGATCAGGCCGGAGACCGCTCCGCCGCGGAACGAGAAGTCGAGTGCCTTTCCGTCACTGTGCTGGGCAGCTGCTGCCGTGCGGATGTTCGTTCTGACCGCAATGGACATTGCGACGACACCGGCAACTGCACTGCAGGTGGCACCGACGATATACGCGAATGCCGTATACATGGCAAGCGACTGCTGTCCGGTGAAGTAATAGACGGCAAAGATCACCACGGCGAGCACGATGGCAATAATGGCGATAGTCGAGTACTGACGCTTGATGAATGCTTCTGCACCCACCTTGATCGCATCGGAGACCTCGCGCATCTTGGGCGTCCCCTCATCCTGAGAGAGGAGATTACGCGCCAGGATCGCAGCGAGGGCCAGTGCGATAACACATATCACAATGACAACGAGTAATGCTGTTTCGATCATTCCCTGACCTCCCTGCGGTGCTATGGCTCACTCATCCTTTTTAAGTACAGGGCTGGTTCTGTATCATGACGTAAAACGCAATTGACAGAACAGCCGGTAGTACCGTGATCCATACTCCATCAGGTTTGACAACTGATACGGGCAGTACCCTGCCCGTTTTGATGCACCCTTCAGGACGGTGCCATAATACCGGGGAACCCCCGCCACGCCGGCCACCTGTCCTCAGGACAGTATTAGTGCATTTTTGTAACATTAAACTTTTATCCCTATGGGACTCCCTGTGCACCACGGGAAAAGGGATACGGTAACTGTAACGGAGAACTAATACGCCGGATTTTTATCCGGGAGCGGCACCGGGCATCGTTTTTTTGAATATCTTCCCTGAAAACTGCTGTTCATATGCAATTCAATATGATTAATAATGAAAAATACCCATATTTATGGAGGGAGGGTATCTGGTGCAAATCATTCAGTTGTTGCTGTTTCTGATCCTTTTTCCGCTGATATCTGCGATCGTCCTGCTTTTTGCAGGAAAAAGCTTTGATACCAGCTGGATAGTCAAGATTTCCGCATTGGGCATCGGTGCGGTATCGCTCTATCTGCTCGCTGTCGGGTTTGATAAGGGCCTGATCACCTACGCCGTTTCAAGCGGGCCGGTCGATCTTGTCATGATCATCATCGAGCTGGTGATTGCGGTTTACCTGCTCTACCTCGGTATCCGGCACAAGAAATATTCTGCTGTGATCCTGGTCCTTGTTCAGGCTGCCCTGATCCTCTGGTTCGAGATGACGTATGGCCGGCATATCGAACTGAGCTATAACCTCTTTTTCGACCAGCTCTCGATCATCATGGCGCTCATTGTCGGGATCATCGGGAGCCTGATCTGTGTCTATTCGCTGGGCTACATGGAGACCTATCACCAGCACCATCCGGAGATTAAGGATCGTCGCAGGATGTTCTTTTTCCTGCTGTTTGCCTTCCTCTCCGCCATGTTTGGACTGGTCTTTTCCAACAACCTTGTCTGGATCCTCTTCTTCTGGGAGATCACGACCTTCTGTTCGTTTGTCCTGATCGGGTATTCCCAGACCGAAGAGGCGACCAACAATGCCTTCCTCGCTCTCTCCATGAACCTGCTGGGCGGGGTCGCGTTTGCCGCTGCCCTGATCTATATTGCGGCAATGGACCCGTCCGGGAGACTGCTGGAGCTCAATACCCTGATCCATTCGGGATACGTGTTTGCCATCATCCCCGCAGTCCTGATCAGTTTTGCCGGTCTCACAAAAGCAGCCCAGCTGCCGTTCTCGTCCTGGCTCCTGGGTGCCATGGTTGCCCCCACGCCGGTTTCGGCCCTGCTGCATTCCAGCACGATGGTAAAGGCCGGGGTGTATATTATCCTACGGTTCGCCCCTGTCCTGACCGGCACTACCGAGGGCCTCATGATTGCCCTCGTCGGCGGGATAACGTTCCTCCTGGCCTCCTGCATGGCAATATCACAGAGCAATGCAAAAAGGGTGCTTGCCTATTCCACCATCGGGAACCTCGGGCTGATCGTCGCCTGTGCCGGTGTGGGAACCTACAACCTCATGTGGGTAGCGATCCTCCTGATGATCTTCCATGCGGTCGCGAAATCGCTCCTGTTCCTCTGCGTCGGCACGGTGGAAAACCGTATCGGCAGCCGGGATATCGAGGATATGGGCGGACTCATCGAGCGCATGCCGAAGCTTGCCGTTATGATGTTCATCGGCATGGCCGGTATGTTCCTTGCACCGTTTGGTATGATCATCTCCAAATGGGCAGCGATAGAGGCGTTCATCACCGCCCCCTTCGGCCTCGTCTTCATCGTCATCCTTGCATTCGGCGGTTCGGCCAGCCTCTTCTTCTGGTGCAAGTGGATGGGGAAGATCATCTCGGTGATGCGGCATCAGGAGAACCTGGAGACCGGGATCAGGCCGGAGAAATGGGCAGTCCTGTACATACTCACCGGGCTCGTCGTCATAGTTGCCTTGATCTTCCCGCTGATCTCCTCGGCACTCATCGAGCCGTTCGTGATGCAGATTTACGGGGAGACGACGCGGCTCGCGCAGGCCAATATCACGATCATGCTCCTGATGCTCGGCCTCTTGATCATCATGCCGTTCTCCATGCTGTTCACCGGTAAGGCGCCGCGGATGGCGCCGCCGTATATGGGCGGGATGACCACGGAAGGCGGCATGAAGTATACAGGTTCAATGGGGATCTCCCACGACCTTGTGCTCTCGAATTATTATCTGAAAAACTACTTCGGTGAGGAAAAACTCTTCATGACCGGCACGCTCGTGTGCTGGGGCCTTATCCTCATTGCCTTAATCATGATCGTAGGGGTGATCCTGTGATCCCGGAACCGTACGAAGCGATCGTCAAAGCGATCATCTACCTGCTCCTCGCGCCGGTGCTGGGGGGGCTTATTGCCGGGATCGACCGTAAGGTGACTGCCCGGATGCAGGGGCGGGTCGGGCCGCCCCTCCTCCAGCCCTTCTACGATGTCGGGAAGTTCTTCGAAAAGGAGAACCTTGTCGTCACGACGACCCAGAACTTCTATGCCCTGAGCTACCTCGTCTTCATGGCCGTTGCGGGAGCCCTCTTCTTCTCCGGAGGGGATATGCTCCTTGTGATCTTCGCGTTCACGCTCTCGCATATCTTTCTCGTGCTGGGGGCGTACGCAGCGTTCTCCCCGTACAGCCATATCGGGGCAGAACGTGAACTGATCCAGATCATCGCGTATGAGCCGATGATCATCCTCACGGCCGTGGGGATGTACATGGTGACCAAAAGCTTCTATGTGGGGTCAATTGTGCAGTCCACCACGCCGATTATCCTGTACCTCCCGGGTGTCTTCATCGGTTACCTGATCGTCCTGACCATCAAACTGAGGAAGTCGCCATTCGATCTGTCCACGTCCCATCATGCGCACCAGGAGATTGTCAAGGGGGTCACGACCGATTTTGCCGGCCCGAACCTTGGAAGGATCGAGATCGCCCACTGGTACGAGTACGTCTTCCTGCTGGGGGTTGTCTACCTGTTCTTTGCATGGAACCCCTTCATCGCCATCGCGGCCATAATCATCGCCTATTTCCTTGAGATCCTCATCGACAACACGACATCGCGGGTGAAGTGGCAGATGACGCTCCGGAGTGCCTGGCTCGTTGCGGGAACCCTCGGCGTCATCAACCTGGGGGTATTGTATTACCTGAGGATGGTGGTCGTGCCATGACCTATCTGGCAAAATCCCCCTGGATCATCCACTATGACGCATCGTCCTGCAACGGGTGCGACATCGAAGTGCTCGCGGCACTGACCCCTGTCTATGACGTGGAACGGTTCGGGATTGTCAATACCGGCAACCCGAAGCATGCCGATGTCTTCCTCGTCACGGGAAGCGTCAACGAGCAGAACCGGGAGATCCTCAAAAATACATACGACCAGATGGCGGACCCGAAAGTCGTGGTGGCGATCGGCATCTGTGCCGCGTCCGGCGGCATCTTCCGGGAGTGCTATAACGTGATGGGCGGTATTGACAAGGTGATCCCCGTGGACGTCTTCGTTCCCGGGTGTGCGGCCCGGCCCGAGGCAATTATCGACGGTGTGGTCAAGGCCCTCGGGATCCTGGAAGCAAAGAGGCAGGCGATGAACGACAGACCGGCTGCCACAAGAAAACCGGCAGGTGATTCCGTATGATAACACAGGAGCAGTCTATTATCCCCATCGATGTCGGGAAACTCATCGGGAGTGTGGAACAGTGCAGGAATGAGGGCTACCGGCTCGCCCAGATCGGATGCACGAAGGTAGGCGACAACGCCTTTGAGATCAATTACTCCTTTGACAAGGACTATGTCCTCAAAAACCTGCGGATCACCGTTACTGCCGAGACGGAAATCCCGAGCATCACCGGTATGTACTGGGGTGCATTCGTGTATGAGAACGAGATGCATGATCTCTTCGGTATTCAGGTAAAGGGGATCAATATCGATTTCAAGGGCACCTTCATCAGGACATCGGTGAAATACCCGTTCGGGGTCACTATTGTGAAAGGGGAGAAACCATGACAAAGCAGATCATCGTCCCCTTCGGGCCCCAGCATCCGGTCCTTCCCGAACCGATCCACCTCGACCTCGTGCTCGAGGACGAGAGGGTGGTCGATGTCATCCCCTCAATCGGGTACATCCACCGGGGATTCGAGAAACTCGTGGAGAAACGGGAGTTCACCGAATACGTCTATGTTGCCGAGCGCACCTGCGGGATCTGCAGTTTCATCCACGGCATGACCTACTGTGTCGGTGTCGAACAGATCATGAATATCGAGGTGCCGGAGCGTGCCGATTACCTCCGGACGATATGGTCCGAGTACTCAAGGCTGCACTCCCACCTCCTCTGGCTGGGGCTCTTTGCCGATTCTTTCGGTTTTGAAAACCTGTTCATGAACGCGTGGAGGATACGGGAGCGGATCCTTGACGTGTTCGAACAGACAACCGGTGGCAGGGTAATCCAGGGCACCTGCAAGATCGGCGGGGTCCGGCGAGATATCGCGAACGAGAAACTCGCCGAAATGAGCAGCAACCTTGACAGTATCAGAAAGGAGATCGAGGACCTGACCAATGTCTTCCTCCACGACGATACTGTCCGGCACCGGACACGAAATGTCGGGGTTCTTTCCCGCGAGGATGCCTATCACCTCGGTGCGGTCGGGCCGACCGGCAGGGGGAGCGGCGTCGCGATCGACCTGCGCAAGACCGGGTATGCTGCCTACGGGAAACTCAACTTTTCGATGGTCACGGACAGCTGCGGGGACGCCTATTCCCGCTGCCTCGTGCGGTGCAAGGAACTCTTCAGTTCCATCGACCTGATCCAGCAGGCGATCCGGAAGATCCCGGATGGTCCGATCGAGGTCAAGGTGACCGGTGCTCCCAATGGCGAGTTCTTCTGCCGTGCCGAGCAGCCCCGTGGCGAGCTGGTCCATTACATCAAGGGTAACGGGACCAAGTTCCTGGTCCGGTCCCGGATCCGGACGCCGACCCTGTCCAACATCCCGTCGCTTATCAAAATGCTACAGGGTTGTGAGCTTGCCGATGTCCCGGTGATCGTGTTGTCGATCGATCCCTGTATCAGCTGTACGGAGCGGTGATCTGCGATGGGCTTTTTCGAGATGACAAAGACGGCCTTAAAGACCGTCATGAGCCGGCCAGCCACGATCCTGTACCCATACCAGCCCGCGAAAAAGACGGGTCTCACGCGGGGGCACGTAGCGTATGACGGTAGCAAGTGCATTTCCTGCAGTATCTGCGTGAAGAAATGCCCGTCGCAGGCGATCCTGCTGAACAAGGAAGCGAAAACCTGGCAGATCGACCGGTTCCGCTGCGTTGTGTGCAGCTCCTGTGTTGACACCTGCCCGTCGAAGTGCCTCTTTATGGATACCCAGTATACGGGGCCGGCTGTGGAAAAATCCGTCGAGGTCTTCGCGATCACGTACGTAAAACCGGCCAAGCCGGAAAAAAAGGATGAACCTAACCAATAATTTTTACATTTTTTGTTTTCCTGAAACCGGATCAGGGATAGCCCGGTTTGACAGACCGTCACCATTTCTTTTAAAAACCTTCAGATGACTTCCTGCCTGTTTTTGGCCCGTGTTTTTTTCCAGAGAGTGGATACATCGGGACGTTTACGAAGATAAATGTTCCGGCATGCGGTGCAACCAAAGGTTTATGCTCTCTGTTGTGATAAGATGAAATCATCGAGTAAAGAATGGAAATCACCAGCTATGTAGTGGAATTACCAACAAAATCATCATGAAAACCGGCATTCTGCCGCAGAATGGCGGGGAATTGCAGGTAACCCCGGAAGATTACCATGACCGATCCCTCCCGTTCTGTTAACCCAGTGTTGAAGGGAGCAGGGGTCTTTTTTCACTCAGCGTTTTTTTCCCCACGCCGGGGAACGGCTTCTGTTCAACCCGCGGACCGGCACCAGGATTCTGGCAGGGGGGCGTGATACCCGATGCCAGGACCTGACGTTATTATCGTGCTTGCAATCGGCGTGGCGACGGTTGCCATGGCACTGATCGCGGTGTTGCAGAAAAATCTCATCCGGGCGGTTATTGCATTCGCGATCTCAAGTACAGGTCTTGCAACCTTGTTTTTCGTCCTGTCATCCGCGTACGCCGGTGCCCTTGAGCTTACGGTTGGCGCAGGCCTTGTGGCAGTTCTCTTGCTCGTGGCCCTTGTCCTTGCGGGTGGCGAAGAGGAAAAGGTGCGCACATGAATGCAAAAAATGCCTGTGCGTTGTTCATGGGCGTGGTTTTTCTTCTCCTTTTTATTGTGATCGTGATCCCGCATTTTACTTCCTGGCCGGTCACCCCCCCTCTGGTGGTAGCGGCAGGTGAAGCGCTGTGGAAAGGGCGCACGTACGAGGTGATCCTCCAGGGGTTCATCATGCTTGCCGGTGTCATGTCAATCCTCCTGCTCCTTGGCCTGAATTATTCCCGGAGGACGCAGCCATGATCCCCGCTCTTGCGCCGGTGATTATGCTTGTCGCCGGTGCACTCTTTGCTATCGGGCTTGCAAGTCTGATTGCCCGCTGTAATCTGATCAAAATGGTCATGGGGCTCGAATTTCTCGGAAAAGGGGTCAGCCTTCTCTTTGTTCTGGGGGGATATCTTGCCGGTGACGTGGGGGTGTCCCAGGCAGTGGTCATCACCCTGATCGCCATCGAGGCGGTCGTTGCAGGTGTCGCGCTGGCACTGGTCATCCTGCTGCGAAGGGTGTACAAGACTTTCGATATTGCTGCCATTTCCCGGCTTTCACGGGGTGGTGACCTGTGATGGCGGTCCAGCCGTGGATGCTTGTTCTTATCGTTGCGATGCCGTTTATCGGGACCGGTTTTGTGATACTTCTGAACAACCGCCCGGATGCCCGCGAAGCCGCGTCGCTTGCATCTGCGGTCCTGACGTTCCTCTTCTGCATCCTCGCCCTCCCCTCGGCATTTGTAGCACAAGCTATCTCCACTCCTTCGCTCCAGATACTTCCCGGCCTCTCCCTCCAGTTCGCTGCCGATGCCCTCGGCCTCATGTTCGCATTCCTCGCCTCACTGCTCTGGATCATTACGACCGTGTACAGTATCGGCTATATGCGTGGGCTCAGGGAACATGCGCAAACGCGATATTATGCCAGCTTTGCCATCACCATCGGGTCGGTCATGGGGATTGCACTCTCCTCCAACCTCTTCTCAATGTTCGTGTTCTACGAGATCCTTGCCATTGCCGCATGGCCTCTTGTTGTCCATACCGAGACGCGGGAAGCGCTTGCAGCAGGGAGGAAGTATCTCTTTTACACCCAGGCCGGGGGAGTCGCGATCGTCGCGGGGATGATGATCCTGCTCGCTATGGGAAACACCCTTGACTTTGTTGCCGGTGGCAATCCCGGTATCGCAGCCATAGCCCCCGACTTTGCCCGGCTTGCCTTTCTCCTCCTCCTGGCGGGTTTTGCCGTCAAGGCAGCGCTTGTCCCGGTTCACGGGTGGCTGCCCAGTGCCATGATCGCCCCGACACCCGTCAGTGGGCTCCTGCATGCCGTTGCCGTTGTGAATGCCGGTGTTTTCGGGCTCTTCCGCGTTATGCTGTACCTGTACGGGCCCGGCTTGATGGCGGGGCTGGGGCTTCAGAACATCGTCATTGCAGTAGCAGTCATCACGATTATCGTCGGCTCTCTCCTTGCGCTGCTGCAGGATGACTTCAAACTCAGGCTCGCGTACTCCACGATCAGCCAGCTCAGTTACATGATCCTGGGCGCTGCCGTGCTGGTGCCGCCCGGGATATCCGGGGTTTCTGATGCTTGGAGAGCTGCCGCGGTGATCGGGGCGACCTATGCATTCTGTGCCCATGCGTTCGGCAAGCTGACCATGTTTTTTGTTGCCGGTGCAGTGGCCGTGGAGACCGGGAAGAAAAAGATCTCTGAGCTCGATGGTATCGGCCGGAAAATGCCATGGGAGTTTGGTGCATTCACCCTTGCAACCCTGAGCATGGTAGGGCTGCCCCCCATGGCAGGGTTCATCGCCAAGTACTATCTCTCGCTGGGAATTGGTGCAGGAAATATCAGTATGTGGTGGATTCTCCTTCTCCTCATTTCAGCGAGCGTCCTGAACCTTGCGTATTTCCTGCCCATCATCATGCGGGCATTTTTCGGGCAGTCCGAAGGTAAAATACCGAAGGTCCGCATGACACTCCGTGCCCCGATACTGGTGACCGCAGCAGGAGCACTGGTCCTTGGCCTCTGGACTGCGTATCCTCTTAGCCCGTTCGCTCTCTGTGCCCAGGTTGCGGCGAGCGTGACCCATACTGCGGTACTCGCATCAGGAACCCTGGTACCTGGTACCGCGATCCCGCCATTCCTGATCTTCCTTATCGGTGCACCGCTCGTGCTGGCACTAAAGGGGCGTGCACGGCAGGCCGGGCTCATTCTTCTCGGCGGGCTCGCTCTTGCCGATGTCCTCCTCCTTCCCGGAGGGGCCTTTGCCGGCACGGCTGCTCTTGGCGTGATGCAATGGGATCTCCCCTTTGCCGGGTATACCCTGATCCTTCTGAGAGTTGACAGCCTCTCGTACCTGACGGGGGTCATCTTTGCGATCATCACGTTCCTTATAATCCTCTATGCCGCAGCCGTTGCAGCACCCCGTCTCCACCTTTTTGCCCTGCTCTATGCCGGCGCCTCGCTTGGTGTGGTCTTTGCAGGGGACTGGATCACCCTCTTGATCTTCTGGGAGCTCATGGCGATTACCTCGACGTTCCTCATCTGGCAGGAAGGCGGGGAAGCGATCCGGGCGGGATACCGCTACCTCCTCTTCCATGGTCTCGGGGGGGCCCTCCTTTCTGCCGGGATCGCCCTGCTCTTTTTAGGGGCGGGTTCCCCCATAGTCGGGCCTCTTGCCGGCATTCCCAATGCGACCTACCAGCTGTGGGCAACCGTGATGATCGTCCTTGGGATCGGCGTGAATATGGCGTTTATCCCCTTGCACACCTGGCTTCCGGATGCCTACCCCCGGGCCAACTTCGTCGCAAGTGTCTTTTTGTGCGTCTACACTACGAAAGCAGCGGTGTATCTCCTTGCACGGGCCCAGCCGGGGACAGAATATATTGCATTTATGGGGGCGCTCATGGCCGTGTATGGCGTAACGTTTGCGGTCTTCCAGAATGATATGCGCCGTCTCCTCTCGTACCATATCATCTCCCAGGTTGGCTACATGGTCGCCGGGATTGGGATCCTGGGATGGCTGGGAGCAGCAAACGGGATCGGGCAGCTCGGCCTTGACGGTGGCATGGCCCACCTCGTCAACAATATCCTTTACAAGACGCTCCTGTTCATGGTGGTTGGCGTGATTATATGGAAGACCGGTGAGAACCTGCTCAGCCGCATCGGCGGGCTCCAGAAAAAGATGCCGGTCACGGCGTTTGCATTCTGGATCGCGGCATTCGCGATCTCAGGAGTGCCGCTCTTCAACGGCTACGTTTCCAAGGGGATGGTGCTCATGGCCGCGCAAAACACCAGTTTCTGGCTCTGGGTACTCCTTGAGATCGCGTCCTTCGGGACATGCTTATCCTTCCTCAAGCTGGGATATTTCGCATTTTTACGCCCGGGCAGCACCGAGGCCTCGGACCCGCCACTCCTCATGCAGGCCGGCATGCTCGGTGCTGCAGCATTATGCATCATCATCGGGATATTCCCGCAGATCCTCTACGGTTTCCTGCCCTACCCGACCACGTACCTGGCATATGACCCGGAGCATCTGGCCAGTGCCCTCCTGGTCCTTGGCGCTGCCGTGCTCTTCTTCTTTGCGGTCGGGCGGAAGATCCTCCTGCCTCATGAAACGCACATCCGGGATATTGACGTGGCCTATCTGGGACTGGCTCATGGCATTACCGCCTTTGCCGGCGGTCTCCAGGAGGTTTTCGTGCGTGTCTACCGCTGTGCAGTCGCTGCAGCCCTCACGCTCTTTACTGCCGGGAAGGTCGCCATGGGTATGGAAAACCGTGATGCAAACTGGAATATCGCCATGTTCGGGAGTGTCCTTGTCGCCCTCGTCGCGGTGGTCATCCTGGGGGTGGGCTTGTGATACCCGCTGATATTGCGGCTGCCACCCCCCTTGTTGTCGCAATGTGTGGCATAGCGATCTATTTCATCACGAAGATCCTTCCGCAAAACCTCCGTCACTGGAGCGGGACGCTGACCGCTCTGATACTCCTTGGAACCTTCTTTATTTTGCTTTCCGTGATTGCCCGGCACGCCACACTCTCTCCTCTCTCGTTTACCGGCATTACCGGGGGACTTCTTGTCACGGGGATTGGTGCTGTGTCAGCATGGGCTTCTGAAGGGAGCCTTGATCCGAAAGGGCCGGTCCACCTGTATTATCCGCTTTTCCTGTTTGCACTGGCCGGTGCGATGGCAATAGGGTTTGCAAATGACCTCTTCACTATTTTTGTCATGGTCGAGCTGTCGGCCATCCCGGTATATGCCCTGTGCGCCTACCGTCACAAGGAAGATCCGGCAGCGCTTTCGTCGGCCATGAAATACATGCTGCAGGGAGTTGTGGGGACGCTGACCGCCCTCTTCGGGGTGGCAATCCTGTACCTCATCGGGCATACCCTGAACCTGTCAGAACTCCCCAAAGCCCTTGCCGGTGCAGACCCGTCGCTTGTAATCTTTGCAGCCATCCTGATCCTGCTCGGGTATGGGGTGAAACTGGCGATCGTCCCACTGCACACCTGGCTTCCGGATGCCTATGCCCGGGCACCTGTGGGGGTTACCGCGATCATGGTGGGCCCGACAAAGATAGGTGTCCTGATTGCATTGTTTCTTACCCTCTCTGCCCTGCCTGCCGGCGGTATTCCCAAGACCATTGGCATCCTCGTCATTTTTTTTGCAGTCCTGACCATGACAGCGGGAAATCTTCTTGCACTCAACCAGCGGGATCTCCGGTATGTCCTTGCATACTCAAGCGTGGCCCAGACGGGGTATATCCTCCTCGGGTTCGGAATCGGCATGGTCTATAACCTGCCCCTGGGGTTCACTGCCGGCCTCTATTATGCCATCGCGTATACGATGATGAAGGCGGGAGCGTTCATCGCCACAGATACGTTTGCTCGGGATGCAGGATCCTACGAGACTGCACAGATGAGGGGGCTGGGTGCAAAACATTCCCTTCTCGGCATCTCCTTTGATATCTTCATTTTCGGACTGAGCGGTGTTCCCTTCACTGCCGGTTTTCTCGGGAAGTTGCTCCTTGTACAGGCCGGCATGGCGACCTCGATGATGAGCGGCGTCGTTCTTGCCTTGGTCCTTGTCCTGAACAGCGCTCTTTCCCTTGGGTATTATGTGCCGATCATATCGACGCTCATGTTCTATGGGACGGAAGGCGACCGGTGCCCCGTGCACCGGATAACAATTCCCTTCCCGGTGGTTACCGCCGTGGTATTTCTCGCGATTGTCACGGTCTATTTCGGGCTTTTCCCGGAGTCGTTTACCTGGATCTCGCATGCAGCCGGGCAGATCTTCACGTGGGGGGTGGCATGAATGCTGCTGTGGGATCTCATGGCGTCACCGATTACCATCATGGTGGATGCTCTTGTGATCGGGTGCCTGATTTACTGGTGGTCCCGCACGGTTGCACCGGCATCTATACCGTCCGTCAACAAGACCATGCCCTATGTCGGCGGCGAAGTTGCGGTGGCGCAGGTCTGGCAGCCCGGGTACCAGTTCTTCTACGTGGCCCTGTTCTTCACGGTCGTGCACGTGGCAGCACTCGTTCTTGCAACCTCCCCTCCCGATGCACCCCTCTGGGGGCCTCTCGGGTACCTGGTCATCATGGCGGTTGCGGTAACGGTCCTGAGGTGGGAGCAATGAGAACATGTATTCGTCTGTATACCGGTGTCCCGGGGGGGCAGCCAGAGGACGTTTGTGGTTTCCGGCACAATGCCGGCGGAAATGTCCCGATCCATGGGTTTATATTTTCCCACGGAGGTGATGATTAACCATGGCAGTCCCGGCAGCCGGCATGAGCCAGCGTCTCGTGAACTGGGCGCGGATGAAATCACCCTGGATTACGATCTTTAACAGCGGTGCCTGCAATGCCTGTGATATCGAGATTATCGCATGTCTGATGCCCCGGTTTGATATCGAGCGTTTCGGGATGCTTGTCAAGGGCTCGCCCCGGCATGCCGATATCCTGATAGTCACCGGCCACGTCACGCTGAAACAGGCGTCCCGCCTGCGCCGTGTCTGGGAACAGATACCCGAGCCGAAATATGTGATCGCCATGGGTGCCTGCGGTGCGTCAGGGGGGGTATTCCACGGCCTGTACCACATGATGGACTGTGTTGACAGAGTAATCCCCATTGATGTCTATGTCGCCGGCTGCCCGCCTCGCCCGGACGAAATCATCAATGGCGTCGTGACATGCCTGAACCTCGTCCACGAGGATGCGGCCCATGGCGGGAAGGAGTGGCGGCAGAAAAAGGCCGTCCCGGTTACCGGTACTGACACGAACATCTGTAAGGTGGTACCATGACCGGCCCGCTGACGCTGGACATGGTCGCAGGGAAGATGAAGGAATTCGGGAATTCGGAACTGGTCCGGAAAAACCGTATCAGGATAACAACGACACCGGACAAGGTCCATGATACGATAAAGACGGCCCAGGCCATGCTCGGGTGCGACCGCCTGATCACCATCAGTGCGGTGGATAACACAAGGACGCTTGAACTGATCTACCACCTGACCGGCCCTCACCGCATGGTTCTTTCTATCGCCATTGAACTCACGCGGGATCAGCCGGCGATCCCGACAACCTCTGATATCCTCCCACCTGCGGCGATCTACGAACGACAGATCCACGACCTTTTCGGCATCACCTTTACCGGCAATACCAACCTGAACCGGATCATGTTAAACGAAGACTGGCCGGCGAACGAATTTCCCCTGCGGAAGGACTGGAAGCCTGGCCCGGATACCTTCTACGGGGGCATAAAAGTGGAGAGGACCTGAAAATGCCCGAGGTTGTTGTCTCCATCGGCCCGCATCATCCCGCCCTCAAGGAACCGGTGAATTTCAAGGTTGTTATCGAAGGTGAAAAGATTGTCCGCCTCGAACTTGACCTTTCGTATAACCACCGGGGAGTCGAGAAGGCCGCCGAACAGCGCGACTTTATCCGGGTCCTTCCCCTCCTGGAGCGGGTCTGCGGGATCTGTTCCCACGCCCACTCAACGGCATTTGCCAAGGGAATCGAGGAGATCATGCAGCTCGAGGTCCCACCGCGTGCCCAGTACATCCGCACCATTATCGCGGAACTGGAGCGGATGCACAGCCACCTTCTCTGGCTGGGTGTGGCTGCACATGTCATCGGGTTCAATACCCTCTTCATGTGGACATGGCGCGACCGGGAGGCGGTCCAAGATACGGTTGAGGAGATGAGCGGGAACCGGGTCCACTATGGTATGAACGAAGTCGGGGGCGTCCGCCGTGACCTGACGCCTGCCCAGGTGACTGCCGCCCTGGAGCGACTGCCAAATCTCGAAGAACGGATAAAAAAATACGTGGACATGGTGAACAGCGAGGAGACCATGCTCATCCGGTTCCGGGGTGTCGGCAAGCTCTCAAAAGAGGAGGCTCTCAGGTACGGGACCGTCGGGCCGACGGCACGCGCAAGCGGTGTGGATTATGATACCCGGAAGGATGACCCGTACCTTGCCTATGCAGACGTGCCCTGGAACGTGGTGACCGATACAAACGGGGATGTCTATGGCAGGACGCGTGTCCGCATCGGGGAACTCTGGGAGAGCCTCAAGATTGTCCGCTACTGCCTTGAAAATCTCCCGGAAGGACCGATCCGTGTTACCGCACCAAGAAATGCGCCCACCGGGGAGATCCTCTCCCGGTACGAAGCGCCGCGGGGAGAACTGGCGCATTTTATCCGGACAAACGGGACTGACAAGGTGGAACGTGTCGATATCCGCACGCCGACCTTGGCAAACTGGACCTCGGTTGCCATCTGCCTTGTCAACCAGAACCTTGCTGACTTGCCCGTGATTGTTGCCGCAATCGATCCATGCCTGTCATGCACATCAAGGATCACGCTTCTGGACAGCCAGACTAAAAAAACAGGAGTTATGAGCTTTGATGAGTTGATACGGCGCAACCGTTCCCGCGATCAGGGGCTGGTGCGACCATGACTGACCCTGTGTCCGGGTTAATCTATATTCTCATCTTCCCGGGCTTTTTATTCCTTTTTCTGTATGCCCTGTTTCTCGCGTTCCTGGACCGTAAGATCGCGGCCAGGATGCAGCAGCGGGTAGGCCCGCCGTTTTTCCAGCCGTTTGCGGATTTCATCAAGATGCTGGGGAAGGAGGTCATCGATCCGGCCGGTGTGGACAGGGTGATATTCGATGCAGCACCCCTTGTCGCCCTCGCCGCGGTCATGACCGCATATCTCTACATCCCCATCGTCGGGAACAGCCCGCTCGCATTCCAGGGCGACCTCGTTGTCGTCCTCTATCTCATGTCGCTCCCGACCATCGTGCTCTTCCTCTTGGGCTGGCTCTCCCGGAACATCTTCTCTGCCATCGGGGGGATCCGTTCAGTCACCCAGCTCTTTATTTACGAGGTGCCGTTCTTCCTTGCTCTTATGACCCCGGCCCTGATGGCAGGTACCTGGTCGATCTCGGAGATCGTTATCTGGCAGCAGAAAAACATGTGGTTTGTCTTCCTCCAGCCGATCGGTTTTATTGTTGCCTTGATCGGGCTCCAGGCAAAACTGGAGAGGACACCGTTTGATATTCCCGAGGCGGAGACCGAGATCGTTGCCGGGCCGTGGACAGAGTTGACCGGGCGCAGGCTCGCCATTATGGACCTGACAGTCGATGTGTCGTTTGTCGTCGGGAGCGCACTTATAGCGGCCGTCTTTTTGGGCGGCCCCCTGATGCCGTGGGCAGTCACACCGGCCTGGCTTGCGGTGGTTGTCGGCTTTTTCCTGTTTCTTGCAAAGACTCTTGCCGTGCTCCTTATACTGTCCTCGATAAAGGTAGCAACCGGCCGTATCCGGATCGACCAGCTGAACGATATCGGCTGGAAATATATCGCCAGCGCTTCTATCGTGCAGGTCGGGATCGTCCTCGTCATGAACTATCTCTGGGTGTATGCATGAGTGTCCTGCGGGAGATGTTTGAGAACCTCCTGTCACGGCCGATCACGATCCTCTACCCGAAGGAAAAAGTCCCTATCCCGGGAGCATTCCGCGGGAGGGTTGCCATTACCGATGAGAAGTGTATCGGGTGTTCGAAGTGTTCCCTTGTCTGCCCGGCCCGGGCCATCACCATGATCGACGGCCCACGGGAGGTTGAGTTCAACGGGAAGACCCTTAACCGGAAGAAACGGCCGCAGGTAAAACTATACAAGTGCATCCGCTGCGGCCTCTGTGAGCGGCACTGCCCGACCGGGGCGATATTCCTGAAAAATGAGCTCTCGAGTTCGGGCACTGACGGGGAGATCGTGGTTACGTGAACCGGTTTTCCGGCGAGGATCCCGGGGCATCTCTGCGGATCAGGCTTAAGGATGCCCGCCGGATTGCGGTCGTTGGTATTGGCGACGAGCTCCAGCCCTTTGACCGGCTTGGCATGGTCGCGGCGAAAAGGATTGATCAGGTGCACTTACCGGATGTCGGCGTATTCTTTGCCGGCACGGTCCCGGAGAGTATCACCGGCCCCCTCCGCCGGTTCCAGCCGGACCACACCCTTTTTCTCGACGCAGCCGATATGGGAGCACGGCCCGGCACGATCGCGGTCATCGACCCTGAGCGCATCCAGGCAAGCCTCTTCTCGACGCACGCCCTCCCGCTTTCGGTTGTCATGGACTATGTTGAACTGGAGATCGGGACGAGGGTCACGCTGCTCGGGATCCAGCCGGACCGCACCCATCCGGAGAAAGAGCTGTCAGATGAGGACCGGGAATTCCTGAACCATAACCTGCAGGTATTGTCTGATATTCTCCGGAAACGGGCGGTATTGTGAGCAAGTTCGAATTCATATCATCGCATTGTAATTTAGGGTAGTCGGTATCTCGCATTTTGCAACCCATCACATTCGACAGCGTTTCTGATATCACAGTTTTGAAAGTGCGGCATGTGGGCTCGCGTGCGGGTTACGAGATTTTCAAAAATAATCTGTTATCACGGTCAAATAATAAAAGGAGTTTCACCCCTGATGTCGCGGAGTTTTTTTATTAAGTTTGGCTTATAATCCATGAACGCGCATTATCTCATTTTTTAAAAAACACATTGTTAACTGTGAAAATGCAAAGGGGGCGAAAATAAGTTTACACTTTTGTTTTATTCAACAAGCCGATAATGATAAAAAACAGGGCGGCCAGCCACCCAGCATAAAACCACCAAGAAAGCGGCCCCGAACATCCTAAAAAATCGGAGCATAGGGATTGGTATTTTGCCAAAGTAATCTGATTGTTGGCATAAGAAGGGATTAACGGCAAAAAATACATGGTGGCAATAATTGCCAATCCTAATATAATACTGATTGGTTCGGGAGAATATCGATATGCGGGGTTAGTGGGTTCGGGGGATAATTTTGTTTGAACAAGTGATGCACCACATTCCTTACAAAATTTATTATCTTCTGGATTTTCTTTCCCGCATTTTTGGCAAAACACAAACCCCGGTTATATTTTGAAACGATAATTATTGTCTTTTGATTTCCGGAATCTGTCACAATCCTTCAATTAATCCCTCACCATCTGTCCGCAGTCCGGGCACAACCAAGCAATGGTCACCCAAACCAGCTAAGAATCTGTGTGGCAGGGAACCTTGTATTCCCGTTCACGTTCCTCTCTCAATTTTCGAGCCCGATATTCGCGTTTATTATGTTCGAGTGTTTACACCTTGATCCCACTGATCCAGCCGCTCTTTTACATGCTTATTCAGCGTGAACGGCTGATCACATTCAGCTTTTTTCTTCATATAATGCAGCGTACCCTTCGAAAATCTGCGTCTCTATTTGACAATTACACCCCCCACTTAGGTGTAGTGTAAAGTGACATCGTGTCTGTTTTGTGGCACGGTGCATCGCGTGACTTTTTGCGTATTTAGATTGTAAAAAAGTGCAAGACGACCATGATTGGGAATCGGGGGAGGACCGGCCCCGGGTGTTTTATCATGCAGAATTCTTCCGATTCGAATGGATAGGTCCCCAATACTCAACATGATCATGGACGCAGTATTTACGGTTTTCCGCGAGATAGCACTCTTTTGAGGGGGCTGGACATCTATGGTCTTGTCAGGAGCTTGAAAAATAAGAATAACTGGTTAATATCTTCCATATGTTAAAACGGTAGAGATCCGCGCCCTTAAATGATTGCAAAGATTCTTATTACTTCATAAAGTGATATTGTGCCCTTTTTGGGATGGACCTAATACGGCAAATGCCGATTGGCGTAAATCAACAAAAACAGGTGTGTGGGGATTAATAAACAAAAGTGATTGGTTAATGTAACGCAACCGTTTCTAGCATTTCACGAGTGATCAATATTTTATCATCAGCAGATGTTAGAAGTTCGTCATGAACCGAAAAATTGGAATAATAAAGTTTTACTAAAACACCAGCATCTTTTGCAGTTTGAACAGCTGGTACAAAATCACTATCCCCGGCAATAAGGATGGCAGTACCAATATTCCTAGTCCAACTTAATTGAGCCAAATCAACAGCCAATAAGACATCCATTCGTTTTTGTCTAAAATCTATATCGCCGTTTTCAGAGTAGTATTTTTGTAATCTACCCAATTTTATTTGGAATCTGGAAAGTTGTTCCAGCCTATGCAAAAATTTACTCATATTAGAGTATTTTTCCTTTTCAATATCTGTGGGTGGTGAACTCTGATATGG
>NZ_PMZU01000056.1 GCF_003170075.1 Methanoregula sp. | reverse complement strand
TGACGGGCGTAATCCCAACTTATTCTTATTTTTTAATGTACAGTGCGCCGTTCCGGTCGGTTGCCGGGTTCATGATTCGGCGTAATATGTGATATTTGCAGCTGCCGCCGGCATGCTCCCTCCCATCCAGCAGGGCCTCGAAAAAAATAAAAAACGGTCTCCATAAATAATAAAAAGCAAAAAAAGATCAGATGAAGAAGCGGAACACGACCCATGATATGATCAGCATAATCGCTGAATATTTGAGACCGGCAACAGCCCGCCCTTCACCCATCTGACCGGCGCAGAGACCAGAAAAAAAACCCTGGAGCATCGCTGCATGGGTGAACAGCCGTTTGTATGCCGGAAGATCGATTCGTCCCATAAACTGGCTGCTGGCTGCCGTTGCCGACGCCGCTGTGCCCGCGGTAGCCATGGTGGTCAAAAATGAGCTCACGAGAATCGCGATAACAAACATAAAAACTGCCCACGAGACGATGACGATGATCACGTAGATAAACATATTGTTCCGTCGTTCCTGTGCAAGGTTGACCGTTTCGAAGGTATCGCTTGCTGCGGCACGGAGCACTTCACTGATATCACCGCCGGCCTTGCTTGCCTTTGCAATCAGATCGACACTCCGGTCGGCAAGCGGCGTTCCCAAGCTCTTCCCGAACCGGTACATGCCCTCCACGAAACCGACGCCCCACGACATCTCGTTGTCCAGTTTCCGGATATGGGGGGTCAGGGCCCCATATTCTGCACCGGCGACAAGGTGAACGGCATTGGGGAGTGTCATACCGGAATCATTCATACCGGCCAGGTCGCGGAAGAAGTTGGGGAGTGCATCCTCGAGATTTTTTATCCGCGACTGTTCCCTGAGATCAAGAACTGCCAAAGGAATTATAGAGATAAGTACCGCCAGTACCGCAAAATCATCGATAACCGTCGACGTAAAAAGCACGTTGATACCGTACGTCTTTACCATCGAGACAAACCCGCCGATAAAGACGATCAGCGACAGGGGAATACAGACAATGAGGATATTAATGGGTTGTTCCGTGAGAACCTTGATCGGGTGCTTGAAGAATCGCCCTATCCCTTCCCGGCTCTTCCGTTCAGTCTCCAGTCGGCGGGTGATCTCAGTAAGTTCCCCTTCAACAGAATCCATCTCTGCGGGGGTAAGCGGGCGGGGGGGTTGAGAGTTCGGATCCTTCTTTTGTCCGAACAGGCCCGTGAACGCATCGTTGAATGCCATATCAGGACTCCGGGGTCATGGAACTGATCATGATAATGAACATTATTGTGCCGAAGGGAATCATAAGGTAGATGATAAGATAGAGAAACATCGGAGTTGAGTTCCCTCCTCCACCTCCAATGACGGACATGATCGACTGGATAATGATCAAAAAGAGCGTGCCAGCCACCATTGCGGTCACGTACGACTCCGAGATCAGTGCAAGCGTTTCCAGGAACATTTTTTGGGTCTGGCGGTTCTCCAGGGCATACTGGTTGGCCTTATTACGGAAATAGTCCGTGAGGTTCCCGCCGCTGGAGATACTGGCCATCGAACCCTGTAAAAACTCCTTCATCCGCCGGGAAGGGGTACTCGCAGAGACAATCCTGAGCGCATCGATAAGATCCCTCCCGAAGATATCGATCTCCCGTGCGATATACCGCGCTTCCACGGAACTCTCTCCATAGATCGGGCTGTCCCCCAGAAGGCGGAAGATCTCCGCCGGAGTAATACCGGCGGTGGACATTGAAGTGATATAGTTGATGGCGTAGGGCAGGGTTGCGTCGATATTCCGGCGACGGGTTCCGGCGGCGACCGATGGATACATGAGGAATACCGCATACGTCATCCCGCCAAAGACTGCGAGCGAGATGACGACCACAAAAACAGTCCCGAGGATGAGACTGTACTGGGAGAAAAAGACGACCGTTGCAGGAACATCACCTTTGTATTTTATAAGATTGGGGAGTTTGAGGAACCAGGTAAAAAATCCCAGTACGACCGCTGATACAAGACCGACAAGAACAGAACTGACAACTGCGGTAGAGATATAGACTTCAAACGGCGTTTTAAGCCGGGCCGATATAAGGTCATTGCGGAGTTGGGAGTATTGTTCCCGTCGTGCCTTCATCCGCATGCCAAGGAGATTAAAGCAGAACCGTTCAAAACTATTCATACAGGTCCTTCCTTACACGTTCTATAACAACTTCGGGCTCACGATAATATGAAATGAGGATCTTTGCAACATCCTTGTAATGTCGGATCTTTTTGATGCGCATCCATTCCAGCACTTCCTGCCGGCGCTTGAGTTCTTCCCGCATCCGGTTCTCATTCCAGCCCCGGGCCTCCATGATCTCTTCAAGGATGTAGGACTTCCCCGAATAGGAGATCTCATCGGTCGCTGACCGCCATTTAAATACCTCGTTTGTGATGAGTTCGTTCGTCCGTGGATCGATATCGAGGATCTCGACGATCTGTTTATTCCGGCGGATACGTTTGCCGCCTACACGGGCCTGAACCTGGATACAGACGATATTGAGAGCCGAAAGCATGTTCCGCGGTACATCCATGGGTGGGTTCTCGATACGGTGGACGACGCTCGATACCGAGTCCGCGTGGATCGTGGAGTACGTGACATGGCCGGTGCTCATCGCCTGGAAAAGTGTCTGGCATTCCTTGCCACGGACTTCTCCGACAATGATGTACTCAGGCCGCTGCCGCATGGCGGCACGCAGGAGTTCGTACATGTTGATCTCCCCGCGTCCTGCCGTATCAAACGAGTCCCGCGTTACACTGGGGATCCAGTTGGGGTGGGGGAGTTTCACTTCCCGGGTGTCTTCGAGACTGACGATCTTTGCCATCGGGGGAATAAAAAGGGAGAACGCGTTTAACGACGTGGTCTTACCGGATGCTGTTCCCCCGGCGAAGATCGCTGATTTGCCGTTCTCGACGGCAAGCCAGATGTAGGCGACCGAGAGCGGGGCAAACGTGTGCCATTCGATGAGATCTGTCGGGGTAATTGGCTCATCCTTGAACTTACGGATGGTGAATGTGGAGCCGTGGGCGGTTACTTCCTGCCCGAGCGTCATCTGGATACGGGAACCATCGCTCATGGACGCATCGAGGATCGGTTCCGCAATGGAGATATACTTGCCGGCACGCTGGGCGAGTTTTGTGACAAACGAGTCGAGATCCTCTGCATTGTGGTACATCAGCGTCGTCTTCATTGACTCGTAACTGGCATGGAATGCAAATAACGGAACGTTGACACCATCGCAGGAGATATCTTCGATGAACTTGTCATGCATGATCGCATCGATCAGGCCATCGCCCAGAAAATCCTTGTGCATGTTATACAGCATCTTCTCGCGCTGGACCGGGCTGAGCTTGATCCCGTAATCGGCGATGAGATCGTCCACAGAATTCCTGAGCTGGCGCCGAGCCTCCTCTTTGGAGATATCCTTGGTGTTGACATCGAGTGTTTCAAAAAGGCGTCCTTTTAATTCCTTTAACAGGTCTTTTTCAGGTTCGGAAAGAACGGGTTCGATAACCTGGTAGGTGTATTCATGCGAGGCGTGGTCATAGATAACCCGGACATATGCGTAGGGCTCATTAACCGGGTACATCTCCATCACTTCGATACCCGGTTTTGCTTCAAATGAGAGATCCACCAAGGGGCCATGTAGTTCGGGATCATAGTCCACGGTTGCCGGGTGAATGGCACTGAAGAGCGCCGAAAACCCGGATTTCTTTGTCGCAGCCTTATTTATTTTTTCCTTTTCCAGGGAGATCTCAGATTCGAGATCCTTGAACCCTGCGGTCGAAAATTCCCGCTTCCAGATATCTGCAAGTTCCGGAGGCAGGGTTCCGGTACCGGTGTTTTTAAAGGCATCCATTCTTCCATGAAGATTGATCTCGTCGATCTGGAATGTCGCACCTTTGGGGAGAATAAGCCCCGAGTAATCTGAGATCTGATCAACAGAGATGATCCGTTCATCCGCATCACTCTCGACTGTATCGTCAGACTTCTTTGATGCTGCCCCTTCATTTGTTACCTTTTTTTTCTTGAAAAATGAAGAGGTCCGGTTATCACGGGGATCTTCTTCAATAATTTCGACAGCGGGCTCCGGTTGGGATTCGACAACGGGAGAAGCGGTTTTTTCCTCAGGAGGTGTGGCAGGAGCTGGTGTGGCCGCGGCCCCCGACTGTGCCAGAGATTTTCCCGGCATATCATGCACATCGTTTCCACTCAGGTCGGGGTTCTGCGGAACCGGTTCCGGAGAGGGCATATTTTCAAGACGGTCATTAAAAACATCCGCATTCCCGTGGGATACCGGTGCATCGCTCTTTTCCGGAACTCCCCCGGCAATGTTCCCGGTTTTATTCATGCCAATTTTTTGCATGAGTGCAGAGAAATCACCGGTCCCGCCCGGATATGGTTCTGCCGGTTCGGGCTTTTTTTCGAGCGGTGATGCTGTCGGGACGGCTGATTCGTCTTGAGGCGTCTGTGAGCCCCGGATTCTTTTAAGAAGGGTGCTTATGTCCTCATGAGCCTCGTCATCATGACTCTCCGGTATATCAGCAGACTTCTTTGAGGATGTCCCCCGGGTTGCCTTTCGTTTCCTGAAAAATGAGGACGTCCGGTCATCACGGGGATTTTCTTTGATAATTTCGACATCGGGCGCTGATTGGGTTTCACCAGCGGGAGGAACAGATTTTTCCTCGGATGGGGGGAGGATAGTGGGGGCTGGTGCGGCCCCTGATTGTTCCAGTAACTTTCCCGGCATTTCACGCACATCGTTTCCACTTAGGTCGGGTGTCTGCGGAACCGGTTCCGGAGAGGGCATATCTTCAAACAGGCCATCAATATCATTCGCATCCCCGGGTGATGCGGGATTTGGCGCATCGCTCTTTTCCGGAACTCCCCCGGCAGTGTTTCCGGTTTTGTTCATGCCAAGTTTTTGCATGAGTGCAGAGAAATCACCGGTCCAATCGTGCCCCGGTTCTGCCGGTTCTGGCTTTTTTTCAGGAGATGGTGGTGCCGTACCGGCGGATTTATCTTCCGGCGACTGTGCACCCCGGATTTTTTTAAGAAGGGCACTTATATCCTCATAAGCCTCGTCATCATGTTTTTTCAACCTTCACATCCCCCAGTCCGATAATCACGATCAACAGGTATTACTT
>NZ_PMZU01000058.1 GCF_003170075.1 Methanoregula sp. | reverse complement strand
CTCGTCGTCTGATTATTCTTTTGTTGTCACAATGGGGTCACCCTGTATATCCCGGTTGGCCCGGTTATTTCACATGAACCGGTCCTCGCAAAGATGACGCGCCGTTTTCCCATTCTGAAGCAAATGAGACATTGCTTTTTATTGTCGCACAACTGATTCACAATTGTGAATACAACATATTATGTAACAATTGTGATAATTTAAAAGTTGTGATATGATGGAAGCCCCCTGCCAGAAGATCGTATGGGATGTCCTGCCGGCGATCCGTGCAGCTATCGCAGTGGAGCTCGTGAAATGCGGCGTGTCGCAGGTTGAAGCGGCGCGGTTACTGGAGATCGCACCGTCGGCGGTCTCCCAGTACCTCTCCGGGAAACGCGGGTACCGCATCGAGTTCGAGAACGATATAAAACAGTCAATAGAACAACTTGCCCGTGATTTAAAAGAGGGCAAAGACGTGAACCTCGTGCGGCGCATCTGCGATATCTGCCACCAGCTCCGGGAGGGCGAGGAATACCAGTGCGGGAGCAGTACTGATAGTCACCGGTGCGGCAGCTGATTTCATTTAATTTTAATCTCCGATTTTAAGACCAGATGGAGGTATTATGGACACTACTGCCTGTCGCAAACATCTCCTCGGAAAAATTACAGAGAGGGGGTCCATGCTTGTCGCTTTCTCCGGCGGCGTGGACAGCAGCCTGCTTGCGGTACTTGCACGGGAGGCATTCGGGGACAAAAGCCGGTGCGTCCTTCTTGACAGTCCGGTTGTCCCCCGTGAAGCAATCGACGAGGCGCAGCGTATCGCACGTGATTATAACCTCAATCTTGAGATTCTCCAGCTAACGTTGATGGACGACGAACGGTTCACGAAAAACCCCGCCGAGCGCTGCTACTGGTGCAAGAAGACCTCGGCGGGGGTATTGAAACGGCGGGCACAGGAACTGGGACTTGCCTGTGTCGCCGACGGCATCAACGTTTCGGACACCGGGGAGCACCGGCCGGGCCTTGCTGCGAGCACCGAAGAGGGGATCGTCCACCCGTTTCTTGACGCCGGCATGACCAAAAACAATATCCGGGAATGCGCCCGTGCCGGAGGCTTTGACTTCTGGGACAAACCCTCGGCAGCCTGCCTCTCATCCAGGATTCCCTACGGGGAAGTGATAACAGGAGAAAAACTCCACATGGTCGAAGAGGCCGAAGCGTTCCTGCATAAAAAAGGGTTCCGGCAGGTACGGGTGAGGGTGCACGGGACAATTGCCCGCATCGAAGTGCCTAAAGAGGAGATGCACGCATTACTGGATATGCATGCTGCGGTGGCAGGCACTCTCTCCGCGCTCGGGTTCTCCTACGTGACACTCGACCTCGAGGGATACCGCAGCGGGAGCATGGATGAAGTGCTCGCGCCTGCCGGCGGGAAAACCTGATCGACAACCACTCGTGGTGACACAGATGACCATACCGATGTTCAAGAACCTGCCCTGCATAAAAATCGATGGCGAATCGGCAAAAGCCGGAACCCACGAGGTGATCGATGAGGTCCCCGAGGCCCTGTTCGTGAACGGCAGGCACGCGATGACCGCGATGATGAGCCCAACGGATCTGGAGGATTTTGTCACCGGTTACCTGTTTACCGAACAGATCATCAAGGGCGCCGATGAGATCGAATCCATCAGGATTGAAAAGAACCGGATCAGCGTCATCACAAAGAACCTCTTCAAGGTGCTTGGCCCCAAAAAGACTATCCTCTCCGGGTGCGGGGGCGCCACATCCTATATCGATACCGAAAAACTGCCAAAGATTACTTCGGACCTTTCCCTTTCCCCCGAACTGATCCGGACAATGGTAAGAGATGTGCTCGAATCAGATTTGCATAAAATGACCGGCGGCATCCACGTCGTCGGTCTCGCGTCGGCGAAGGGTATCATCACCCGTTCCGAGGATATCGGGAGGCACAACGCGCTCGACCGGGTGATCGGTTACGGGCTCCGGAACAGGATCGATTTTTCGCAGACGTTTGCTATCTGTTCGGGCCGGATCTCATCGGAGATGGTGCGCAAGTCCCTGATTGCAAACATCCCGGTGGTCGTCTCACGCGGCGCGACCACGACGCTTGCCGTCACCATCGCGGAACAGAACGGGGTGTGTGTCATCGGCTTTGTCCGAAGCACAAAAATGAATGTCTATTCCCATCCCGAAAGGCTGCAGGGCGCCCCCTCACTTCCCCAATGAGTGCCGGAGCCGGCAGACCTGGCAGAGATCCCCGGAGCAGGGGTCGCCGCACTCCCGGCAGCGGTGCAGGGGTTCCATGACCGGCGTCCCTGCACAATATTGTTCGATCGTTTTTTTGCTTTCGATAAGGTGCTGCATAGTCCCGGGATGGTGGCACTCATAGTCTGAAAGCAGGGCGCGGACTTCGGCCCGCAGGGCATACTTCGTGTACGGGCACTCTGGCAACACCGAAAAGAGGTCCTGCACGAAGAGATAGGACGCGATCTCCTTTTCCGGGATTGCCATAAGTGGCTTGATCCTCGGGAGAAATGTTTCCGATGTACCAGTACCCGTCGTGCGGACAAGCCGGGGCAGATCGCCCCTGAACGCATTCATCAGCACCGACTGTGCCTCGTCATCGAGGTTGTGGCCGGTGGCGATCGAAGTTGCACCAGCTGCCCGCGCTGCATCCGCGAGGGCTTTTTTGCGCAGGATGCCGCAGATGGTACAGGCATGCGTCTCGCGCCCGATGAGCAGGGTATCGAGGTCGTCTCCGATAAGTGCGCGAAACGTGACAATACGGTGGTCAACCCCAAGCCGTTGTGTCAGGCTCTTCGCTGCCCGCATGGTGTCGGCCCGGTAACCGGCAATGCCCTCGTCCACGGTGATCGCAACGAAACTGGCACCCGGCAATGTTGGCAGGAGCCGCGAGAGAATTACGAGGAGTGCAGTGCTGTCTTTTCCCCCGCTCAGGCCCACTGCGACCCGGTCGCCCGCATGGATCTGCCCAGTCTCCAGTATGGTCGTACGGACGCGCTCTTCCACATCCCGGACAAGGTGCGTGCCGCAGAGATAGCGCCGGATGACCGGCTGGTACACTACTGCCGGTTCTGCACAGCAGGCGCAGACCGGGGACTCACCGGGTACGGCATGTGGTTCCACCGGCTTATCCCCCGTGCGCGATACGGATGATCCGGATCTCGTCGTCCCTGCCGATTGTAGCCTCCTCGGGAACGAGTTTCCCGTTCCGGGACACAATCACCTCGAGGGGATTCGCCCCGATCTCGTGCAGGAGCGCCCCGACTGTCCCGGGACAGTGCTCCATCACCCGGATGCCCTGATCCGGCAGAATAACTTTCATTGTCGTGATGAGATAATAGGAAAGCCGGGGGCATAAACATCCCGGTACAGGCCATCTTCCGCATGACTATCTGCCAACGGGTATTTGATGCACCATGACATACTACTACGATACAACCGGGAGAGCGTGTTACCTGATGCAGGACATCACCATGCTGCAGGCAGAGATCCTGCGGCAGAAGGAGAAAAAGAACGCAATCATCCTCGCGCACAACTACCAGCGCCCCGAGGTGCAGGACATCGCGGATATCATTGGCGATTCGCTGGAGCTCGCCCGTGCTGCTGTGGGGATGAAAGGTGACGTTATCGTCTTCTGCGGAGTCGATTTTATGGCCGAGACCGCCGCGATCCTCTCACCGGAAAAAACCGTTCTGCTGCCGGCACCGGATTCCTGCTGTCCCATGGCCGGGATGGTGAGTGCAGACGAGCTCAGGTTCGCACGCACCCGCCATCCGGAGGCCGCGGTCGTCTGCTACGTCAACACGACAGCAGACGTCAAGGCGGAGAGCGACATCTGCTGCACCTCGGCAAATGCGGTAAAAGTGGTAAATTCGGTGAAAGAGGATACGGTTATCTTTGTACCGGACAAAAATCTCGGGCAGTACGCGGCACGCTTTACAAAAAAGACAGTCCTGTCGTGGGAAGGGTTCTGTCTTGTCCACGACCGCTATACCCCGGCCGATGTGGCCCTCGCAAAACAGGCACACCCGGATGCGGTCGTACTTGTCCATCCCGAGTGCCGGCCGGATGTCATCGATCTCGCGGATCACGTGGCGAGTACCTCGGGGATCATCAGCCACGTGAAATCTGACCCCCAAAACGAGTTTATCATCGGCACCGAGATCGGCATCCTGCACCGGCTCGCAAAAGAATGCCCGGGCAAGCGCTGTTATCCCCTCTCGGATAAAGCCGTCTGCGTGAACATGAAAAAAACTGATCTTGTAAAAGTCCGCGACGCGCTGGTCACGCTCAAACCAAGGATCACGGTGCCGGAAGATATCGCTTCCCGTGCCCGCGGCGCCATCGAACGCATGCTCGCGCTGTAACGGTGATTGCGGGGATGCACGGGATTATTATTCCATGAATCTCAAAAGACTCCTTTTGGTTAACAACCGTTACGTCCCGAAAATGACGGCATCCGTCCCGAAGGTATAGCCGGGATGATACCCCAACGGGAAGCGGGAAAAAAAGAGGGACTGCTGCATATGTCTGAAAACGAAGACGATATTCACGTGATCGAAGCGGTGGGACGATCGAAGATTGTAATAAAAGACGGAAAAGTGGCCGAAGTCTCGGTCTCAAAGCTCCGCCACTGCCCGCTTGCGAAAAAATTTGCTTTGCCCGTTGACGAAATTACCCCGGATGCGGTAAAGGCAAACATCGAGCACCGGATGAATTCGTGGGGCATGTGCCAGCCGCACCGGAAGATCAGCGGGAGCGTGGACTTCGTCGGTTTCGGGGCGTCCGAACTGATCAGCTGCGGCATTCTCTCCGGGAGTCTTGATGCGGCGGTCCTTGCCTGCGACGGGGCGGGAACAGTGATCGTGACAACACCGGAGATGGTGCAGGGCATCGGCGGCAGGATGTCGGGACTCGTGAGTACCTCTCCGCTAAAAGAAGAGATGGACCGCATCGAGCAGGACGGGGGAATTGTCCTTGACCGGGCACATGCAACGATCGACCCGTTGCTTGGGGTGTCCCGTGCTTATGAAAGGGGGTTTTCCCATGTTGCGGTCACCGTCGCTTCTGCCGATGTGGCGGCCGCGATCCATGCAAAGCACCCGGATACATTCATCTTCGGGGTACATATGAGCGGCATCACCGAGGCGGATGCCAAACGGCTTGTCGAGGTCGCGGATATAATCACAGCCTGCGCCTCGAAATGGATCTGGCAGATTGCGGGAGCAAAGGCACTCCTGCAGGCCGGCACCGCAGTCCCGGTCTTTGCGCTGACGAAAAGGGGCAAGCAGCTGATCCTCGATAAGATCGCCAGGTCAGACCGGCCGGTGCTCGTGTCAGGGTCAAAACTTCCGGTCTATGGCCCGGAACTTCCCGATCCCCTGCTGTAAGGATATCCCTTAAAAAAGTTCGGACAGGCCCTTCTTTTTTCCCGCGTTATTTTACCAAGGGTTCAGAATCCGGTATCCGATCCCGCAAGCGCGGCCATGAACCGGTGTCGGATTTATTCCGATGAACAGAGGATGTGGGAATAACCCTTCCTTACGCTCCACGCACCCGTCTCCATCTCCCCGCGGTTAACGAGGGTGAGTGCTTCGGGCAGTCGCTGGTTAGGGCGGTTCGTTAGGGACCGCACCATTACTCCACAAGTATCGATCACGTCCTACGAGGACTACTCCATCCGGACCGTTATCGAGACTTGGGCGGACGGAGTACCGGCCCTTGCATGAGGCAACGATCATGGACAACGAGCTCATCATCACCGGGGCATTCCTCGGCGCAGGACTGCTCGCCTACGCGATCATCCCGGGCCTGCTCGTGATGTGGGACCGTGTGCTCGACCATATGGAAAGCAGCGAAGGAACAGAAAAGAAGTAACCGGGCAGGGGAGACTTCCCCCTGCCTCTCATTTTCTGCCGTCCGCCCGGCTCATCCGGACCCGGACACACTTTTCTTAAAACCAGTTCTCCAGCGTCTTCTGCCCGGCTTTTACCGTGTATCGTTCGAGCGCCGCATCGATCCGTTCTTCGGCAAAATCGTACCCGTCGCAGAGCAGGCGTTTGATCCCTTCTGTGTCCGGGTGGCCCCACACAAGGGTGTAATCGCTCGTCACCGGCGGGTGCAGGAAAAACTCCATCACCGGCGCCGGATCAAAGCCCGGGCACTTCTCGGCAAGTTTTGCGGCAAACTCTCCATTCTGCACGATCTTTAACGCCGTCTTTGCCCCCACGCCGTCGGCTCCCGGGTTAAAGTCGGTCCCGACAAGGATACCGATCTCGATGAGCTGCTCCCGGGTCAGTTTCAGACCGGCGAGCACATCCGCGAGCACCACCCGCTCCGGGTTCACGGTCACGACCCGGCCCCGGATCTTCCGCTTCCCGCTCACCGTGAGGTTGCGCACAAGGAGGGGGGTGCCAAAGAGGAGCGTGTCGTAGTCCTGCGAGACCGCGTACCGGGCGTCGCCTCGCTGCACCATGAATGCCGCCTGTGCCTCACCCTCGGTCGGGGCCTGCACGTACGGGATGCCCATGAGGCCGAGCAGCTCCTTTGAGGTTTTAAGGATAGTCTCGTCCACCCGGGTCGACGACCGGGCCTGCTTGTACGCCTCCTCGTCATCGCCCCGCTCCACTGCCTCCTTCCACTTTATCCCGGCCTCGTCCCGGCTTTTGCGGCGCTCCGCGTTTGTGGCATCCTTGAGCTCGGGCGGTTTCCCGTCAAAGACAAAGACCGGCTTTACCCCTTTTTCAAGGAAGTTGACCATCCTGAAAAGGATCCCCGAGAGGTGGGAGGTTACCCTCCCGTGATGGTCCATCAGCGGCGTCCCGTCCGGCTGCCGGATGATCGTTAAGAACTGGTAGAGCGCGTTGTTCGCATCGACCGCCGCCACACCGGAAAGCCCCTCCCAGGTGACCGGCACCTTGTAGTCGGCGATGATATCCCGGAGTGCGACACCCATGATTTATCTCTCCTGCCGTACTATTAAGCCGGCCGGGCTCTTATTTGTACACCCGCTTTGAGAACTCACCGACCAGATCGTCTAGGTGGAGAGTTGTCTGGTCGTACTTCTGGGTCATACGGGTTGAGATCTCCTCAAGGTTTGTGCGCAGCATCCGCTCCCGGGTGACCACGTTCTTTTCGAGGTTCCGCACCTTGATCTGGAGGGACAAGAAGAGCCCGCCAAGCGAGAGCATCATGAGGGCGGCGGCAATGGCAATCGTAAGGTCCTGCCAGAACCGCAGGATGAGAAAGAGGGTGGAGATGACCATCACTGCCGTAAGCAGGATGTCGGGGAGATACTCGGGAATGTCCATGCTTTTAGATGATAGAGCGCACAACATTAAGCTAACTATTCCTCCGGAGACACCTTCATGGACACCCTGACTGCCAGGCTCAAGAATTTCATGCCCATCCTTGCAATGCCGGCCCTCCTCATCGCCGTGGAAATCGGTGCACTGCTCCTCACGCTTCCCGTCCAGGTCTCGGGGATCGTTGCCTTCCAGGACCCGACTTCGATGGAGAACCCGCTTATCTTCATCGGGATCCTCCTTGTCTTCACCGCGTTCCTGCTCGTCCTGATCAAGTACAACCTAAAAAAGGTGATCGGGGCCGTCATCACGATCGCGCTCTTCCTGACGTTCGTGTATATCTTCGCGGCAATAGTCTTTGCAGCGATGGGCGAAACCTCTGTGGCAACGACGGAATGGTGGGAGGCGGTGCTGCCTGCGGTTGTGGTCTATTCAACGACCGCCCAGACCCTCATAACAACGGGCATCGTGCTTATCCTTTCCGTGCTCGCGACGGTCCTGTTGTACAAATACCCGGAATGGTATGTGATCGACGGCCTTGGGATCCTGCTCGGCGCCGGGGTGGCCGCGATCTTCGGTGCCTCGCTTGACATCCTGCCAGTCTGCCTGCTTCTCGTGCTCCTTGCGGTCTACGATGCAATCTCCGTGTACAAGACCAAACACATGCTCACGCTCGCGGAAGGCGTGATCGACCAGAAGACCCCGATCCTTTTTGTGATCCCGAAAAGGAAGGACTACTCGTTTATTAAGGAGGGGATCGGGAAACTGACTGACGGGGGCGAGCGCTCCGCCTTTATTATCGGGATGGGTGACATGATCATGCCCGCGATCCTCGTCGTCTCAGCAAACGTCTTTGTCCACGGGACAAAATACTTCGGGCTCATCAACCTGCCGGCGCTCGGGGCGATTATCGGCTCCATCGCTGGCCTTATCGTCCTGCTCCACTTTGTCATGTCCGGCAAACCACAGGCCGGCCTTCCCCCGTTAAACGGCGGGACTATTATCGGGTTTCTGATCGGCCTGGCTCTCATCAGCTTTGCGTGATGCTTCCCAGGCCTTGCGGTGGCTGAGGATCTCTTTGAGCACCTCATCCACACCGTCTTTTGTTTCGGTGGACATGGAGAGATAACCCTCCTGCACCTTGAGGTCGGACTTGTTTGCCACAACGATAAGCGGCACGTTCACCATACCTTTTACCTCATCAAGGAGCCGCAGCTGCATCTCCATGGGGTACCCGCAGTGCTCGGATGGGTCGAGGATGAAGAGGATCACGTTTGCCACGTTCATCATCGCTGAAAGTGCCTGCCGTTCGATGGGGTTTCGCTCCTCTGCGGGACGGTCTAGGATGCCCGGGGTATCCACAAACTGGATGCGGATCCTGCCTTCCTCGCGGAGCCCGACAATCACACCTTTTGTCGTGAACGGGTAGGACGCGATCTCGGGGGTCGCGGACGAGACGAGCCGGATAAACGATGACTTGCCCACGTTGGGGTAACCGGCGATCACAACCGTAAATGCGTCCTCTATGTGGGGCAGCTTCCGCAGGGTATTCCTCACCTTGTTTAAGAACAGCAGATCCTTATCGATCTGATGGACCATCGAGGCGAGGCGTGCGACCGCCCGTTTCCGGAGCACGAGAGTCTCGGTCGACCTCCGGGTCTGCACGGCAATCTCGTGGCCCACCATCTTGGTGTGCTTTGCCGCCCAGCCTACCGCCCCAAGGGACTGCTTGATGTTGTCAACCCCGTAGAGGATATCCGCCATCTCCCGGTAAAAGGGAGGGATCTTTTCAAACTCGGGGAACCCCCGGATGATGTAGACCAGCCGGTCGTGGATTGCCGCGCCGACGGCTCGCACAAATTCCTCGTTTGCCCGATCCTTGTTTGTCTTCTCTTTACGCTTCTTTGCTGCACGGCGAAAGCTCCGATCAAGGATCTCATCTGCAGTGGGCACTGTTGGCATCCGTTCGAATTCCACAAAACTCCAACCTATATATCCATAGACAGTGATACGTCTTATCGTTATGGAGCTGTCCCTTATCCAGAAGGATATCCTGATCACGCTCATTACCCTCTACCACCAGCAATCTCATTCCATCAAAGGCGAAGAGATCGCCGATATGATCCTGCGGAACCCGGGTACGGTGCGTAACCAGATGCAGTCTTTAAAAGCGGTCGGCCTTGTGGACGGGGTCCCCGGGCCAAAGGGCGGCTATATCCCCACCGAACTGGCATACAAGGAGCTCAACCTGAACACATCCGGGGGGGACTACGATGTACCAATCAGCCGTGACGGCGCGGAGGTGAAGGGGGCACATGCGCAGGAGATCGATTTTACCACACTCTGCCACCCTGACATCTGCCATGCGGTCATCAAGCTCGTCGGCAGTGCAAAGCTCTTCAAGATCGGCGACAAGATCACGATTGGCCCGACGCCGGTGAACAAGCTCCTGATCCGGGGGGAGGTCTTCGGGAAAGATGAGTCCAATCAGTCGCTTCTTATCGCCACCTCTGAGATGATCTCGCTCCCGAAGCAGCCGATAAAAGCCTACATGAGCACACCGCTCAAGTCACTTACGAGTACCCAGACCCTTCGGGATGCGATCACTCTCTTTAACCAGCATCACATCCACGGCGCGCCGGTCATAGATGACGAGCATCTGGCGGGCATCATCACCATAAGCGATGTCACAAAAGCCCTTGACCGGGGCCTGCCCTTTGAGACGAAGACCGCAGAGGTGATGACCCATGATGTGGTCGAGGCGCCGTCAGATATCAAGCTCTTTGAGGTGATCCGGCGTTTCAAGGAACGCGAGATCGGCCGCCTGGTGGTGACCGAGAACGGGAAACCGGTGGGTATTCTCACCCAGACGGATATTATCCGGGTCTTTCCCTCGCTGTGATGCGGGCTCTGCCCTACCCCCGGTACTTCCTGTACCGGACGCATTTTTTTTAATTCACGCGGGCTGCGCACAAAAAAGAACGAAAATGTCGGATTGATTTTTCAAAATAACCTTCTATGCCCCGCCATTTCAGATCACTTTAAATATTAATACATCGTCATTTTTTTTATGACTCGTACATTTGCCCGTAGCCTCTCACGGAAAAAAGTCATGAGCAATGATGGTAAGCTTGTCGGCACGCTTAAGAACATCAGGGTCGATTTCGATTCCGGACAGGTCCTCGACCTGATCATCCACCCGGACCAGTCATTTGTCACCGATGGATACACTCTGGAGGATGGCAGCCTGCTGATTGTCCCCTTTGAGGCAGTAAAAGACATCAAGGATTATATCGTCGTCGACCGTTACCTTGCCCGAAGATAAGGTAAATACTTTTTTACGGCTTGTACAAAGCCATTCCCGTATCCTTCTCCCATCACATCGGATGCCGCCGCTTTTGTGGACGGGTGGGCATTTGCGATAGTCACGCCCTTGCCGGCCCATTTGAGCATCTCTATGTCGTTAGTTCCGTCGCCGATGGCAAAAAAGTCTTTTGGGGAAAGGCCCATGTCGCGTGCAAGGGAGACAAGAGCGGTTCCCTTGCTGATACCTTCGGACTGGAGGTGGATGGCATACCCGGTGTCGATCACCTGCACCGGTTGGCTTGAAAGCACCTGCCGAACCTCTTCAACCGGCACAGTCCGGGCAAATGCAAGATCCGCATACCGGTACGTGGGGTTGTAGAGATCCAGTTCGATCCCTTTCTTCCGGTAATGGGCCTGCACAGTTTCAAGCGCGATCCGGCAGACTCCCTGATCCCCGGTGATGCGGAGGGCACCAATGTACCCGATCCGGTACACCCCACCGTTCTCTGCGATAAACGTCCCTTTAGTACCCGCCATTTTGCATAGGGCGTCCATGAAGCAGGAGGTATTCCCACTCGCAAGGACGACCTCGATGCCATCATCTACGAGCGACCGGATACACTCGATCGCCCCGGTGTCGATCCTGCGGGTGGAATCTGTTATCGTTCCGTCAACATCTGTCAACAGCGCTTTTAACACGGCTTGAGTCCTGCCTCTTCAACCATAAATGGTGCTTCGCCCTCGGGAAGATTGGGACTGTCTACGAGACGTGCAATACGCTTGCCGGCCTTGCTCTTCCTGAGGTAGATCCGGAAGGTTGCCGTGTGGCCCACGATGTTTCCCCCGATGGGTTTTGTCGGGTCTCCGAAGAACACGGCCGGGTTTGACATGACCTGGTTCGTGACGAGGCCAACCGCGTTGTGCTCATCGATGAGCTTGAAGAGATCGTGCATGTGCCGGTTGAGTTTCTGCTGCCGTGCGGCAAGTGTCCCCCGCCCTGCGTACTCGGACCGGAAGTGGGCGGTGAGCGAATCGATGATGAAGAGCTTCACCGGCTTTTCGCTCGATTTGAGTTCGGTTGCGAGGTCCCGGGAGTTCTCCACGAGAAGCATCTGGTGGTCGGATGTGTGCGCCCGGGCGATATGGATATTGTCCAGGAACTCCTGGGCGTCCGGGATGCCATCGATACCAAGGCCGTTGACCATCTGCTCGATACGCTCGGGACGGAACGTGTTCTCGGTATCGATATAGATCACGCTGCCGTTAAGGCCGCCCTGCTCTTCTGGCAGCTGGACGTTGACTGCCATCTGGTGGACGATCTGGCTTTTACCAGAACCAAACTCACCGTACATCTCGGTGATTGCCTGGGTTTCCATGCCGCCACCTAAGAGTGCGTCGAGTTCCGGGACCCGGAAAGACAGTTTCCTGATATCCTTTCTCTGCTCAAAGATATCTTTCCCTGTCTTGAAACCGCCGATATCTGCGGATTCGCGGGCCGCCTTGATGATCTTTTTTGCCGTGGACTCTGAGATCTCCGTGATCTCAGAGAGCTCGGCCGGTGCGGCGGTTGCGATGCTCTCAACGGAAAGGTAGCCTGCTTCGCGAAGCTTGTCGGCAGTAGTTGGTCCGACGCCGGGTAAATCTTCAATATCCAAAGGTTTGTCAGCCATTTCTAGTACATCTCCTATGGCACAACAACATTTTAACCCCACCCATATAACCCGGGGCCATGCGGGGGGTGAAAGTGATTTATGGAGGGAAGGGGATGTCCAGCTGTGCAACAAGGGCTGCAAGACGGCCTGCCACCTCTTCCGGGTTTTTATCCGCAGGTTCCACGGTTTCCGGGATAATACGGCTTCCCGAAAGTACTCCTGTTATCCTCATATCGCACCCGGCCGGGAACTCCCCGTCGACAAGGTACCGGTCAGTGCCGTTGTCGACAAACGTGCACCCGTTGCCGGGAATGATCGTCCCGGTAAAGGTGATCCTCCGGGTTTCTTCGTGCGGGACCCGGAAGATGCTCCCCCGGCCCACCCCGAGCTCGATCCCACCGAACCGGCCGGGCTTTGCCGCCGCATGGTAGATCTCAATGCGATCGCCGGGATGCACCGGCACCAGTGCATTTTCACCCCAGAGCACGACTTTGAGTTCCTCGTCTCCCTCACCAATACGGATATTCCGTACCCACGAGGCCGCCCCGCTCCGTGAGGTAAACGACCGGGGTTCCTGCACGGTTTTTATCTCGCCCCGCACGGAATAGTGCCCGGTATCGCTGACCGATGCAAGCTCGGCAAAGGGAACGGTGACGACAGCAGCGGAAAGACTTACCGTGCCCGTCTCATCGATACTATAGGCCCTCACCTCAGAACGGCGGTCTGGTTTTGCCCCCGTGATATGGATCACGCTCCCTGCCGGGATATCCCGGAGCAGGTCCGGCGCCCATGCAACGAGGCGGGCAGTCCCGGCTGCATCGCCGATCACGCAGTCCGTCATCTCCCCGTTCGTCCCGTCACGACGCGTAAACGTACGGGGTGCATCTGCGCCGATCAGAAGCACATCAAGGTCGACCGGTTCCGTCGACAGTCCCGATCCGTTCCCGCCAGCGGTCGCGGTGCAGTTGATCTCGCAAGTGGCCTTGCGCAGGGCAAGTGCGTAAATCTCCCGGGTACTCTTTCCCGGGTGCCTTCCGATAACTTCCAGGACGTCGCCCAACGCAATCTCAAGAACTGCACCTGCCTTCTCGTCCCAGAGCACAATCCGGGTGGTACCGGTCTCGTCACCCACAAGGATCGTGGCAACCCAGCCCTTCTCGCCATCTTTCCTGACGAACTCCTTTGGCTTGGTCTTGTCAATCACCTTGGCAAAAAACGAAAAAAGGCTGGATTTCCCGGAGAGTTCCCGGACCTTGACATGCTGCCTCCCCAGTGCCCCGACAACGAGCATCGCAGCGGTCGGTTCGTCAAGGAGATCGCCACATTCCTCGATCTTTTCCTCCACGCGCCGTTCGAACTCTTCCTGCGAAATGAGGTCGTCGACAAGCGCGTAGTGGAAGAGTACCACAAAAAGCCCCCCGGCTTTACCGCTGCCAGGGCGGGCGCAGCATGGTACCGGTCAGATCGGCAAGAGTCTCGCTGCGCCGCATGAGCGCCACATCTTTCCCGTGGATCAGCACTTCGGGGCAGCGGGGCCGGCCGTTGTACTGCGAGGACATCGCGTACCCGTATGCGCCGGCGTCCAGCACCGAGATGAGATCGCCGGCGGCAAGCTCCGGCAGTTCCCGGTCGGGAGCAAGGATGTCCCCTGTCTCGCAGATGGGCCCGGTGACCGTATACTGTGTGGTCAGGGGTGCATCTGCCCGGTTTGCCACGATTACCTCGTGGTAGGCATCGTACATCGCGGGGCGAATGAGCAGGTTAAATCCTGCATCCACGTTTGCAAACCGCTTGTGCGCCGCTTTTGTCGAGTTGACCCGGGTGAGGAGCACGGTCGAATCGGCAACGAGGAACCGTCCCGGTTCGATCCAGAGTTCGGGTGTTATTCCGGCCGCTTTGATCCCCGCAAGGAAGACCGGCATGACGGCATTTGCGTAATCCTCCGGTGTCGGCGCCGGGTCGGTATCGTGGTGGTACGGGATGCCAAGACCTCCCCCGAGATCGAGAAACTCGAGTTTCACGCCCCTTTCGGAGAGCTCCTTTGCAATCCTCACCATGACCTCTGCGGCCTTTGCGAACGGTACCACGTCAAGGATCTGCGACCCGATGTGGCAGTGGATCCCGACCGGTCTTACGTGTTTGCAGGAGAGTGCCTCCTTATATGCGGCAGGGATCTGCCCGTGGGGGATCCCGAACTTGCTTGTGGCAAGACCGGTGGCAATCTTCGGGTGGGTCGGGACTTCGAGCGCCGGGTTGACCCGGAACGAGATCTCCGCAACTTTACCGGCTTTTCCGGCGATTGCATCAAGCTGGTGGAGTTCGTCAAGGGAGTCAAGCGAGATCTTTACACCATGCTGTACTGCAAGGGCAAGGTCAGCTTTTGTCTTTGAACTGCCGTTGAAGAGCAGTTTCTGTGCCGGCATGCCGGCTTCGAGCGCGAGCGCAAGTTCGCCGCTGGAAAAAACATCAGCCCCGGCGCCCAGCTGCGCGAGCGTCCTCATCACCGCAAGGTTGCCGTTTGCCTTTGCTGCAAAGAGCACCTGTACTTTGTTGTAACGGGCAGAGAGAGCCTTCTGGTAGTCTCTGAAGTGTTCGCAGATCCGGTCCTCGCTTGTCACGTAGAGCGGGGTGCCGTATTTTTCTGCAAGGGCAACGCAGTCATGGCCGCCGATGTGGAGGTGCCCACCTTTAATGGAAAGATGCGGGGGGAGTTTCACAGGTCAAGCCTCCGCATGCGTTCGATGGCTTCCTGTATCCGCTCCACCGGCCGGGTGATAGCAAACCTCACGTAGCCTTCTCCCGCAGAGCCAAACCCGACTCCCGGTGTCACGACGATGCCTGCCCCGTTCAGGAGTTTTGCCGCAAAGGACATGCAGTCTTTTACCGGCATCCAGACATAGAATGTGGCCTTCGGAGCCGGCACATCAAAGCCCAGTTCACGGAGCCCGGCAATAAGCACATCACGGCGCTCCTGGTAGATGGCACAGGCCTCCTTTACGCAGTCCTGCGGGCCCGAAAGCGCTGCGATCGCGGCGTACTGGACGGCGTTAAAGACTCCCGAGTCGACATTGGTCTTGACCCGGCCAAGACCTGATAAGATCTCCGCATTTCCCACGGCCATGCCGATCCGCCAGCCGGTCATGTTGTAGGTCTTGGAGAGCGAGTGCATCTCGATGCCGACCTCCATGGCTCCTTTTGCCTCTAAAAATGAAGGGGCACGGTAGCCGTCGAAAGCAACTTCCGAGTAGGGGTTGTCCGAGACCACGACGATATGGTGATCGGCGGCAAAATCCACAACCTCGCGATAGAACGAGAGCGGTGCAATGGCCGCAGTGGGATTATTGGGGTAGTTGATGAACATGAGCTTTGCAGAGTGGACAATTTTCTCCGGTATCGCATCAAGGACCGGGAGGAAGTTGTTCTCCCGTAACAGCGGCATCTCGTGGACTTTACCCTCGGCAAACAGGGTGCCGGTCGAATACCCGGGATAGCCGGGGCTCGGGGCGAGCACGTAGTCGCCCGGGTTCACAAACGCTTCCCCGATATGGGTGATCCCATCCTTTGACCCCATCAGGGCAAGGGTCTCCTTTGACGCATCGAGCGTGACACCGAACCGCTTATGATACCATCCGACGACAGCCTGCCGGTAGGCAGGCATCCCGGCATACGAAGGGTAATGATGGTTGTCCGGGTTATGTGCGGCCGTGCAGAGAGCATCAATAATATGCGGGGGGGTGGGGAGATCCGGGTCGCCGACACCGAGATCGATGATGTCAACACCTTTTTTCTGCTGTTCTGCTTTCATCTCATCGATCCGTGCAAAAAGATACGGCGGGAGATTGCTCATGCGTGTTGAGTACATAGGTAATACACGTTCGATTCCCCGGCTCTAGTAATTAACGATCGGGTCGGCATGAAAACGGAGTGCTGCCCCCGGAAGATATGCTTAATATCGGGCAGGCACGAACCAGTGACATACGGTACGTATATGCCTGTCGGGAGGGAGTAAACAAAAAATGGCAACTGATATCGTGGTGATTCTCTGCACGGCGGCACCGGCCGAGGCGGCATCGATGGCGCAGGCACTCGTTCGCCAGCGGATTGCCGCATGCGTCAATATTGTTCCCGTGCAGTCCACCTACCGGTGGAAAGGTGAACTCTGCAACGATCCTGAACACCTGATGATCGTAAAGACCACAAAAGAGGGTGCAGGCCGGGCTGTCGCCGTCATCCGTTCGATGCACAGCGCCGAAGTCCCGGAGATCATCGTGCTGCCGGTAATATCAGGTTACACTCCCTATCTCGACTGGGTGCGGCAAGAGATCGAAGGCACTCCCTGATCTCCTGCTGCAAACAGATGCGCAGTTGGGCAGGATACACAGGGTTATTGCCTAAGGCTCTCAAACAGGAGAACTGTACAAAAAACGTGAGCAGGTCATGGAATCAGATACCACTGTACAACCCCCGAAAACAGCGCTCCTCGTACTGGGGTGCCCGCAGGTGCCGGTGCAAACAAGCATCGCACTGTACCTCGTCAGCCGGTTCAAAAAAGCCGGTATAACCCCAATTATCGCCGGCAACAAAGCGGCAAACACCCTGCTTGTGGTCGCCGATCCAGACCGGCACTACCTAGGGGAGGTCATGGATCTTGACCGGGCCGTCGCCCAGATCATGGAAAAGAAGCGTGACTTCGACCGGTGTTTCGTGTTCATCCATAATGATGCAGGTATCAGTTACGCTGCGACGATGAGTGCAATATCGAAAGCGAAACTGTATGTCCTTGTGTATGGCGAGCACCAGGAGGATCTCGTACAGCAGATCACCTTCCCCTGCACGAAGATCGCGGCAAAGGCCGTGCACAACCCCCTGCCGCTGAAAAAAGCAATCGACGAGGTGGCACCATGGGCTGCGTAGAAGCGCTCAATTACGAGATCCTGATCCGGGATGCTTCGTTCAAGGAGTGCAGGGAATACATCAGGGGCCACTTTTCCGAATCGATCGATGTCGAGCCGGGGTTCAAGATCTTCGATGTCCATACTATCGGCGTCCCCCCGATTGCAGTCGGCCTTGACGGGGATTTTGTCATCTTCCCGTACACCAAACCCTGCCACGGGACCTTCCTGTTGCGGGTACAGGATGCAGAAGAAGCTGCACGGCTGCGGGCCCTTAAAAAAGGCCTTAAATAAGGAAAATCGCGCGGAAACAGCAGATTCATAAAAAATCAGGTCAGACCGGTTCTTGAGGGATCTGCACTCTTCTGGGGAGGGAATATATATGGTGGCCAATGAGTGAAGTATAAAATAGTGAGGATAGGGCATGGCCGGTAAAGGAAAAGTACTTCTGGTGGACGATGAGGAGATTATTCTCGATGTGTCCCGGGAGGTGCTCCGGTTCCTTGAGTATGATGCTGCCTTTGCAAAGGAGGGTGCTTCGGCGATCGAACTGTATAAACAGGAAAAGGAGGCGGGCCGGCCTTTTGATCTTGTCATCATCGATCTGACCATCCCTGATGGGATGGGCGGCAGGGAAGCAATAGAGAAACTCCGCAGATATGACCCTGGTGTAAAGGCAGTGGTGTCGAGCGGGTATGCCAATGATCCGGTCATGCAGGACTTTACGCGCTACGGCTTTTCCGGCAGACTCACCAAACCCTATCGGATCAACGAAATGAAAACGCTGCTTGAAGACATGATCCGGAAGAGCTGACGTTCCTTTTTAAAGCGACCTCCGTCTCCAGGGGCCGTCACTATCCCAACCTATATACCGTTCCCGGAAACATCAGAGATGTGAGGAAACCACGTATGAAGGAAGTATCCGTGCTCGTCGGGGGGAAGGCCGGGGACGGGATCAACAATGCCGGGGCGATGGTCGCCCAGCTGTTCAACCATCTCGGCTATTTTGTTTACATCTATACTGATTACCCGTCCCTCATCCGCGGGGGGCACAATTTTGCGCTGGTACGTGCGGCAGATGAACCCATCGGGGCATACAACGATCGTATCGATTATCTTGTTGCACTCAACCAGGAGACGCTCGATCTGCACCTCCCGCATTGCCCGGACTGTACCGTTATAGCGAATGCGGATCTGGTAAAGTCAATAAAAAGCGGCCAGACCGTTTCCATAAATACCATCCTTAAGGCAGAATCCGCTCCCCCCATCACCGGTAACTCCGTAATGATCGGCGCCTTTGCAAAAGCGGCCGGCATTCCCTGGGAGATTGTCGGGGATGTCTTCCGCCGGCACATGCCAAAAGCAGCAGACGAGAATATCCGGGTCGCCCGGCGGGCATACGATGAAGGCCTCACCACCCGGCCGATACCGGCGATCTCCGGTCCGCCGCATACCCTGCTCTCCGGGAATGAAGCGATCGGGCTCGGACTTGTCGCCGGCGGCCTTTCTGCGTATATCTCCTACCCGATGACGCCGTCCTCGACCCTGCTCCACTTCCTTGCCGGGAATGCGGAGCGGTTCGGGCTCAAAGTCATCCACCCGGAGAACGAGATCGCCGTCATCCTGATGGCCCTTGGCAGCGCCACAGCAGGAGCGAGGACGGCGGTCGGTACTTCGGGAGGCGGGTTCTGCCTGATGACCGAAGGACTCTCGTTTGCCGGTATGGCGGAGATCCCGATCGTGATTGTGGTTTCCCAGAGGACCGGGCCGTCGACCGGCCTCCCGACATACACCGGCCAGGCTGAGCTCCGGTTCGTGCTGTATGCCGGGCAAGGGGAGTTCCCCCGGCTGGTCGTGGCGCCTGCCGATGCCGGGGAGGCTTATACCTGGTCTGCTGCCGCGATGCACCTTGCCTGGAAATACCAGATCCCGGCATTTGTGCTTGCCGACAAGACCCTGTCCGAAGGGACCTACAGCGTTGACTATGACCGGCTCACCGGGCTGCCGGTGGTTGATCCTGTACTCTGGGACGGGCAGGCACTCTACCGGAGGTACCGCGACACCCCGGCCGGCATCTCCCCTCTCACGTTCCCGGGCAGGAAAGATGCCGTCGTGAAGGTGAACAGTTATGCACATGACGAGGACGGAATCACGACAGAGGATGCGGGGCTGGTTACCCTGATGACCGAAAAGCGCCGGAAAAAGGAGGCGCAGCTCAAAGAGGAGATGACCCGGTACCCGTGCGTCAGTGTACGGGGCACGGCAGACGCGACAACTGCGCTCCTCTGCTGGGGCTCTGTCCGTAATGCCTGCGATGAAGTAGCAGCCCGGCTGGGGCTCCGGGTGATCCAGCCCGTGGTGCTCTCCCCCTTCCCGGACCAGCAGTTTTCAGCTGCGTGCCGCGGGGTGCAGCACCTGATCGCTGTCGAGGAAAATACCACCGGGCAGCTCGCGGCGCTTGCCCGGGAGCACGGCGTGAGTACTGAGGCGACGATCCTCAAATACGATGGCCGCCCGTTCACTCCAGATGAACTGCGCCAGCGGGTGCAGGAGGTGATCACCCCATGACCCGGAACCTGATCACCCCTGCGCAGAACACTTGGTGTCCCGGCTGCGGCAACTTTGCCCTCCAGCATACACTCAAGGAGATCCTTGCCGGGATGGAAAATGAGGGACGGTCCCTTGACGACGTGGTGCTGGTCACGGGTATCGGCTGCCATGCGAAGATCGCCGATTACCTGAATATCAACAGTGTCTACACACTCCACGGGAGGACGATCCCGGTAGCGACGGGGATCAAGCTTGCAAACCCCCAGCTTACCGTCATCTGCTGTGCGGGCGACGGGGACGCGTACGCCGAGGGTCTCGACCACCTGATCTTCGCCGCAAAGAGAAATATCGATATCACCATGATCGTCCACAACAACCGGGTCTACGGCCTCACTACCGGGCAGTACACCCCCACGTCGCCGCTGGGGTTCAAGGGAAAATCCACACCGACGGGGACCACCGAGTACCCGTTCAACCCTCTGGAACTGATGCTTGCCGCCGGTGCCACTTACATCGCGAGGGGGTACACGCGGAAGATGCCGCAGCTTGCGCAGCTGATCCGGCAGGGCATCGCCCACAAGGGTTTTGCCTTTATCGATGTCCTCCAGATCTGCGCGAGTTTCTTTAACATGATCGAATACTACCAGTCCCGGGTGTACGATCTTACCGGCCATGATACCGCTGATTTTGAGAGGGCGTGTGCAAAAGTGATGGAATGGGACTACAACCGTGACGCGCCCATCGCGCTTGGGGTGTTCTACGAGCGGGCTCTTCCCACCTTCGATGACCGGTACCCGATCCGGGTCGTCTCCCCTGAGGAACGCACGCGCCGGATCCGTGACCTTTTTGAGGCATCGAGGTAACGATTATCCCGGCACGGTACCGGCCGGATCCCCCGTTGAAGGATCCCCCGTTGAAGGATCCCCCGTTGAAGGAGATCCCGTGACCGGTGCCGGCGAGAAGAAAGAGCGTATGGACGAACCTGATGTAAATGGCGCTGAGGTACCCCGTCAGGGCAAAGGGCGATCTGACTGGGTAACCCTGATCCTTATTCCCCTCGTGATCGTCATCATCTGGCTGCTGGAGAACTACCTGCTCGCAGGAAATTCCCACCTCTTCCGGCAGGCCAGTCTCCTGGGTCTTGTGATCTATACGGTTCTTTCCGGTATCGTCGTGGGTATTCTCGTTCCTGTCGTGCGTATACGGGCGGCCTTCCTTTCGGGCGCTGTCAACATGTTCCAGATCGGCTTCCGGTCTCTGCGCCGCACGGTAGCTGCTGCCAGCCTGACTGCCCTTGTCGGCTATGCCGGTTTTGTCCTCATGAGCATGACCGGGCAGGATTTGGATCGGTTGACCGGAGCCACACTCTTTATTCTCCTGCTCCCGACAGCGATCGCAGCGGTGATGATCTGCTGGGTGCTTGTCGGGACTCATGTCCAGGCCTATGTCCGCAGCGGCGGGGTGGTGATCTCCGTCTTTACCGGTGTTCTTTTGACAGCGCTCGTCTTTGCCGTATCCATGTCGGCACTGTATGCAACGGCTGATTTTCGGGAGATGTTTGTCTGGTTTTTTGCACTCGGGTGCGTGGCCGCCCTCTTTTTCTTTGCCGTCCGTGATATCTATGCGACCATTATCGTCGTCACCGCGGGCCTCATAGTCCTACAAAACTCCCGCATCGATCCGGCGTATCTCGCACCGTTCAATCCAGTGGTTGCACTCTGCGGGATCCTTTCCACCGGAGTACTGGTGGGCATCCATGGGTATTTTTCCCGACATTATACGACAGTTATGATCCCGGGAAAATAACCGGGTTCTGATAGCCGGACCTCCGCCGAGTTGGCCACAATGGTAACGACTGCGGTCCCAGGAAGCGGACAGCCCATGACTTCGCCATCCCCAAATTACCGGGGTTCGGGAATTTTTAATCACTACCGCCATTGCATAATCTTTTACAGGATTGGTACCCATGTCCAGAAGAGTATGTTTCTGGTGATGGAATGGATATCCTCCTCTTTTCTGCCCTGATCCTTGTCATCACCGGAAGTGTGATAGGATTTGCCTCCGGCTTTTTCGGGGTCGGCGGTGGTTTTCTCATGATCCCGGTACAGTACTGGTTACTTACCAGTCTCGGCATTGATCCAACGCTGTCGCTCCGGGTTGCATTTGGCACCAGCCTTGCAGTGATATTGCCGACTGCGCTCTCCAGTACCTGGGGCCATCACTGCCGGCACTGCGTGCTGCTGCGCCCCCTTGCGCTGATGGCCATCCCCGGGATCATCGGCGGTTTTGTTGGTGCGGCTATCTCCACTCATGCGCCCGGCAGGCTCATGGCGTGCCTCTTTGGGGTGCTGCTCTTTCTTGCCGCGGTACGGATGTTCTTTTCCCACGCACCCCCGGGGAATGAACATATCCCGGAAAGTCCCTGGGTGTATCTCCCCTGGGGTTTTGCCTTCGGTTTCGTCTCGGGACTGTTTGGTATCGGTGGTGGCATTGTGATGGTGCCGGTAATGACGACCATTCTTCGGATTCCCCTCCGCAAGGCCATCGGAACTTCAACGGCATTCATGGTCTGCTCTTCAGCGAGCGGCATCATCTCCTACATCATCAACGGTCTTGACGTTGCCGGCCGACCGCCGTATTCGTTTGGTTATGTCGATGTTGCGTACTGGTGCGTCCTTGTGGCGGCAAGCGTTCCTTTAGCCCGGTTGGGTGTCCGCGCCGCACACACAACCCCGCCGGAGAAGATCAAACTGCTCTTTGTGGTCCTCATGATCGGGATCGGTCTTCATATGATCTTCAGCAACGGGTGAAAGGGAAAGGGGGGACGGTTGTATTTTAGCTCGGTTTGATAACCGTTACATCCCCGCCAAAAATAGTATAACCTCATACAATGACGAGCGAGCATCATACCATCAGATTCATTGCGTCCCTTGCAGCCTGTCTCATCCCCGGGTATGTCGCGCTCTACCTCTTCACCAGATCTATCCCCGGCTGGTAATCCGGCCTGAAGAAACCAGACTTTGTTCCCCATGATATTATTGTCTTTTACGCGATCAGCATCGTCTTTGGCCTTTTGGGCCTCACGCTGTATACTATCTGGAATGCCGATCTTTCGAATCATGAAGTAAAGGCAGCCTTCCTGATCTTCATGTTCGTCCGGGTACTGTTTTTCCTCTGGTTTGTTGCCTTCTTCTACCTTCAGGCAGTATTTTGTGCGCTGATGGTGATGCTGATGGTCATTGCCCTCATGCTCTGTACGCTTGTACAGACCCTGTGGTCCACGGTGAGTTCTGCGTTATTCCTTGTCCCGTACCTGATCGTGATGCTGATTTTCTGCTGCGCCAACCTGATGATCTTTTGGATGACCCCTGGCCTTCCCCTCTGGGGCATCTGGGGAAATAGTATCGCGTAGGTGCGGCAGGGCGAACCCTTTTTTGTGCATTATCGAAACGATTATTCGCTGCGATACTCCACACTCTTCCTGTCAGTTAAGGGAGTGGTTTTTACGGACCGATACGTATGCCCCATCTGCGGGCATGTTTACAATCCTCTTAAAGGCGAACCGCTGCAGGACATTAAGGCCGGTGTCGATTTTACCAGTCTTTCGGCGGATTGGGCATGTCCGGTCTGTTTTGCGTCAAAGAACCTGTTCAAAAAAGAGGAGTAATTGCTGGTTGTTATGGTATCTCGTGAACTTGTTTCCGGTGTTTACTGGGTCGGGGCCCTCGATTTTGACCGGCGGATTTTCGATGAGTTGATCCCGCTTCCCGAAGGGACGAGCTATAACGCTTATCTTGTCAGGGGCAGCCAAAAGACAGCGCTCATCGATACAGTCGACCCGGCAAAGGAGTATGACCTCATCTCGAACCTGGTAAAACTGGGTATCGAACGCATAGATTACATCGTGATCAACCATGCCGAACAGGATCATTCCGGCACGCTCCCGATGATCATGGAGTTCTACCCGGATGCACAGGTGGTCACGAATGCAAAGTGCCGGGATCTCCTTGTTGCCCTTTTGCATGTCCCGCAGGAACGCTTTAAGGTGATCGCTGACGGGGAGACCCTGTCTCTCGGCGACCGGACGCTCCAGTTCTTCATTACGCCATGGACGCACTGGCCCGAGACCCAGATCACCTACCTCGTCGAGGATAAGATCCTCTTTCCCTGCGACCTCTTCGGCTTCCACGCCGCCACAAGCGAACTGTTCATAACCGATGAAGCATGGGCATACCGTTCGGCAAAACGGTACTATGCAGAAATTATGATGCCGTTCCGTGGGAGCATCAAAGGCTACGTTGAGAAAGTCCGGGGGCTCTCACCGGCGATGATCGCGCCCAGCCACGGCCCGGTCAACAAAAACCCGAAGTTGATTCTTGACGCGTACGCAGACTGGGTATCGGATACGGTGAAAAACGAGGTCGTCATCCCGTACGTCTCAATGCATGGCAGCACCGCAAAGATGGTGGATTACCTCACCGGGGCACTCATCACCCGGGGGATCGTGGTCAGGCCATTCAACCTCACCCGGACCGATATCGGGGACCTCGCGTTCTCCCTTGTCGATGCGGCGACTGTTGTGATCGCCACGCCGACCGTCCTCTTTGGCCCGCACCCGTCCGTCGTTTCCGCGACATATCTCGCGAACGCACTCCGGCCCAAGACCCGGTTTGCATCTGTGATCGGCTCCTACGGGTGGGGTGGCAAGAGTGTCGAGACGATCACAAAGATGCTCGATCATGTCAAAGTCGAGCTGATCCCACCGGTCATGGTGCTGGGTGAGCCCGACGAGGCGACGATGCAGGCCCTCGACCAGCTGGCAGACGAAATCTTAAAGAAGCATAAAGAGATCAACATCGTGTAAGGAAAGGAGCAGGTTATGACAAAACTCTTCGAGGTTTACAAGTGCAGCGTCTGCGGGAACACCATCAAGGTCGTCCATGCCTCCGGTGGGACGCTTGTCTGCTGCGGGCAGCCGATGGTGCTCCAGCAGGAGAAGACTGCTGATCAGGGTAAGGAGAAACATGTGCCGGTCATTGAGAAGACTGCGAAGGGAATCCTTGTGAAAATCGGTTCTGTGCCCCACCCGATGGAGGAGAAGCACTACATTGAGTGGGTCGAGGTGCGTGATGGCGAGCAGGTCTATGTCCGGTGGTTCAGGCCCGGCGAGAAAGCAGAGACCGAATTCCCGGTCAGTAACATAAACGTGAAGGTACGCTCGTTCTGCAATGTCCACGGTCTCTGGACCAACAAGGCATAAAACTGCCTGCACGCAGTTCTTTTTTTATTTTTACAGGCAAATGCTCATAGAGCACCAGCAACAAACCACCTAGTGATGCACCGGCTTGAGTACATCTCGACGATTGCCGCAGATCTCGGGGATATATTCTTCTTTATTGCCCCTCTTACCGCAGTCCCGCTGGTCGTTACGGTGCTCTTTTCTGAATGGTACATGTTCCTGCCCATGGCTGCCGTGCCAGTCATCTTTTTCCTTCTTGGGCTGGCCTTAAAACATCTGCCCAGAAACGAGCGCGAGAACCGGCTTTCAACCGCGCTCTGCTCGGTTGCCCTCTTCTGGTTTGCCTGCGCCATGGTGTGCGGCATCCCGTTCATGCTCGGCCTCCACATGAGTTTTACCGATGCACTCTTCGAGGGAATGGCAGGGTGGACCGGGACCGCGTTTACCATGATGCAGTCCCTTGACACGGCACCCTACACCCTGCTCTTCTGGCGTTCCTTCATGCAGTGGATCGGAGGCATCGGGATCATCGCGTTTGTCATCGCTCTTGCGAGCAGCACCGGGCTCTTCCAAGGAAAACTTTACCGGACGGAGAGCCGGGAAGAACCCCTCATGCCCAGCATTATCTCAACGGGGCGGAGAATCTGGAAGATCTACGGGCTTCTCACGTTTATTGCGATCGGGCTCATTCTCTTTACCGGCCTCTCTCTCTGGGATTCGGTCAACCTCGCGCTCACCACGATCTCCACGGGAGGGTTTACCATCCACGACGGAGGCATCCTTGCCTATCAGAACATCCTCCTGGAACTGCTGCTCATCCCGCTCATGATCGCCGGGGCGCTCCCTTTACGCCTGTACTACCTGATTGCGGAGAACAGGCGCTGGAGCCTGTTTGGCGATGAGCAGGTCAAACTCTTCTTTGTTGTCGTGGCTATCGGGACGGCAGTACTGACCTACGATCTGGTCTACTTTGGGAATACTGATATTGTCTTGGCCCTTGAGCAGGGTCTGTTCATGGCGGTATCAGCTCTGACGACAACCGGGTTCCAGATCGCAAATCTCCAGACCTGGGAGAGCGTGACGCTCCTTTTTCTTCTGATGCTTGTGTTTATCGGGGGGGCTGCCGGCAGTTCTTCAGGTGGGATCAAATTAAAACGGGTGGTCCTCGGGTTTCGTGCGCTCATCTGGTGGTTTCGCAGGCTCTTTGTGAGCGGCAAGGTACTGATCCCCTTTAAAAGCGAAGGGCGTGTCATCCCGCGTGCGACCGCTGAACTGGAGACGGCAAAGACGATGCTTGTGATCATCCTCTCGGTCATTGTCATATTCGTGGCCACGATTGTCGTCATGCAGTTCCACCTGACCACCTACCCGATCACCGATGTCCTCTTTGATATCACGTCCGCATTTTCCACCTGTGGGATCTCCTCGGGATATGTCTCTGCCGATATGCCGTTCGTCTCGAAATGGGTTTTTATTGTCGTGATGTGGGTAGGAAGGCTCGAAGTGATCCCGGTCGTGGTGCTGTTTATGGCGCTGTTCAGGGGTTCCGATTAAAAAGAGATACAAACACAAATACACTTTTCTTAACTTCAGAAGATCTAATATAAACTGCCGCCCCATAGTATGGTGATGAAACAGATCGCCTTGTATGGGAAAGGCGGTATCGGGAAGTCCACAACCTCGGCAAACCTCTCCGCCGCGCTCTCGCTTGCAGGGCACGATATCCTCCAGATCGGGTGCGATCCCAAGCGCGACAGCACGCGTATGCTGATGCAGGGGCGGTTGATCCCCACCGTGATGGATCAGGTACGCGAGCGGGGCGCGTCAGGGGTGACACCCGCCGATGTGGTCTATACCGGCTTTAACGGGGTGCGCTGCGTGGAGGCCGGGGGGCCGGAGCCCGGCGTTGGCTGTGCCGGCCGGGGGATCATTGCCACCTTCCAGCTGCTGGAGAAGTTCGGGACACTGACAGGTGACGTAATCGTCTATGATGTGCTGGGCGATGTGGTCTGCGGGGGGTTTGCCATGCCGATGCGGGAGGGGTATGCGCAGGAAGTCTACCTCGTGACCTCAGGAGAACTCATGTCCCTGTACGCGGCAAACAACATCTGCAAGGCGATAGAACGCTTAAGTGCCCGCCCGAAGAGCCGGTGCCGGCTTGCCGGGGTCATCTGCAACGCAAAGAACCAGCCAAAAGAAGAGGAACTGGTGGCCGAATTTGCCCGCCGGGTCAACAGTCATCTTGTCCAGTTCATTCCCCGCGATCGCGTCGTGCAGCTGGCCGAACTGAACCGCAAGACCGTGATCGAGTACGAGCCTGACTCGAAACAGGCTCAGATATACCGCGATCTTGCCACCCATATTATGGAGAACACCCGGTTTACCATTCCCACCCCGCTCGAGATCGATGACCTTGAGGCCCTTGCCATCGAATATATGTAGGTTTGCCGGCTGCACCCTTACGGGAGCGCTCTCGGTGACCACCCATGTCCGCGACGCGATAACGGTCGTGCACGGACCCCAAGGGTGTACTCACCACAATTTTTCCCTCCTGCATGCGACAAGCCTCGACAATGACCGGATCGCTCTCCCCCCGCTTGTCTCGACCGGGCTTTCGGAGACCGATGTAATCTTTGGCGGCGAGGGGGCACTCGACCGGACGCTTGATACGGTGATCGCACGCGATCCCGGGGCGGTCTTTGTGCTCTCGACATGCATTGTGGATACGATCGGCGATGACGTCGGGATGGTCTGCGGCGCGAAGGCCGGGGTGCCGGTCATTGTGGTGCCGACCGCCGGCTTCCTCGGCGGATCGTTCCAGACCGGCGTCAATAACGCGCTTATCGCCCTTGCCGGGATGGCGGGACCGGCTGATAGAAACGGGGGCGTGAATATCATCGGCGAGAAGAATCTCGAATACGAGGTCGAGGAGAACTTCGCCGAGGTCTCCCGGCTGCTCGCCCTGCTTGGCCTGTCCGTGAATATCCGGTTTGTGCACGACCTTGCAACAGACCATATCGCGTCACTCGGGGCTGCCCGGCTCAATATTCTCCGCGATCCTTCACTCATACCCGTAGGGGAATCCTTGAAAGAGCGCTTCGGAACACCGTACATTCCTGCCTATCCGGTCGGGATCTCGGGTACTGTCGCGTTCCTCGAATCAGTGGCTGATACCTGCGGTATTGACTGCCGGCATGCGGTGGAAGAGGAACATACGCTCCGGCAGCAGACACTTGATGATTTTGCGGATCTTGCGGGTGCGGGGATCTCCTTTACCCCACTCCCGCCAGATCCCGAAGGGAGCCGGGTGGCACAGGATATCGCACAGGCGTTTCGGCTCGATGTTACATCCTCCGGCTGCCCGGTGCCGGTACCCGTGACGCCGCCAGTCGGGATCATTGGTGTGCGCCGGCTGCTTCACCGGTGGAGGAGGGCGCTTCATGCCTGAATGCGAGACCCCGCTCTGGCCCTGTGCAATGACCGGGGCTGCGGCATGTCTTGCCGGTTTTGAGGGTATATCGGTCGTCATCCACGGTTCGAGCGGGTGTTATTATTATCCTGCAACCCTGCTCCACGCTCCCCTGCACGGGACATTTATCCTGGAAAACGAGGTGGTCTTCGGGTCAGGGGACCGGCTTCGTGAGGTGATTGGCGACCTGTCGGGCAAGGGAGGACGGATCGCCGTCATCACGACGTGTGTCCCGTCAGTGCTTGGGGAGGATATAAAATCGATGCTTGACGGGACTGATGTTATCCTTGTCGACAGCCCCGGGTTTGCCGGGGAACTGGAGACCGGGTACCGGGCGGCACTTGCCGTGCTTGCCCCAACAACAGACCCGGAACGATGGGGGGTCAATATTGACGGGGTGTCCCTCTCGGATCCGTTTTACGAGGGAAACGTGCAGGAGGTCTCCCGGCTGCTGCACTGTGCCGGCATTCCCGTAGGAACGGTATTCTGCCGGGACTGGTCCGAGATGGCGGGACATGCAGCGCCGCTCACGATGGGGACAAATGACGATTTTGCCTCAGGTGTGGGGAAGTATCTTGGCGGGACGCTTGGGATACCGGCGCTCCGCGCAACATTTGAGAACCTTTCCACAGCGTATGAAGGTGCGGATGCGGACCCGGTCCTCGCCGAACTTGACGTGCAGGAGGAGCGGGTGATCCATGCCTGCGACAAGTATCTCCGCCGCTATGATCCCCCCGGTGTTGCAGTCTTTGCCGGCACCGCATATGCGCTCTTTGCCGCGGATACGCTCAAACAGTATTTGGACGCAGAGATCCTCGCCGTCGGGACGCGGAACGATCCCCTCGCAGCGCCGGCCGGGCAGTACCCGGTTGAGAAACTGACTGGCCTTGAGCAGGTTGCCCGGAAGATCGCGGAGGTCTCACCGGATCTTGTGATAGGATCGTCGTTTGAACGGTCGGTGAGCGGCGATCGTACCTTTGTTGGGATTATTCCCCCGCTCCGCGGACGGGTCAGGCTCGCCCATCCCCCTCTTGCGGGAACCGGCGGCACGCTCCATTTTATCGAGGAGGTCCTGAACGCCTGCATGGACAAAAAGACGTAAATGCACGGGTACAATCCTCCGGGCAGGGGCATTGTACCCCGGAAAACGACCGCCTTCCTTTTCTCATTTCACTTTCACCCCGCGCATGGCCCCGGGTTATATACTGCTCTGTAAAGATGCACTAGTACGACAGAAGGTGGTCGTGTATGATGCAGAAGGCAGGTTATATCCAGCGGACAGGATGCAGGGCAATTGACCGTGACGGCAGGATCCATGAAGTCGTGGAACTGCATGTCGTAGGTGCCCGGTACGCGATCCGGCTGGCAGATCTGGCAAAGGGGATGTCCGGGCGGCAGGTTGTCGTTCAGGTGGAGGCACTCGTCCGCGAGTGGAACTACTACCTGGGAACTACCAGCGGGCTCGCGCAGGTATCAGCATCCGGTAAAGCCCTCAACATCGAACTCTTCGAAGCAGGGAACTTTACGGTTTCGCTTCTTGCCCTCCGATCAGTCATCTACGGGCGGGAGCGCCGTGCCTCCATCGCACGGATCCCCGAACAGCCGGCCTCCCCGGTCTGGAAAGACCGCAGGGTCAACGGCCAGCAGCAGATTAGCGCACTTGTCTAATCTCGCGCCCCCCCTCTCTCGTACCCTCTCCTTTTTTTATATCTTCCCGTGTATTCCGGAAAGACTCCGGGATTGCATTGTGCAACATTAATAGTCCCAAAAGGAAACGTGTACTTACAATGGAGGGGTCTTTTTTTAGTCGGGTACTGTCCCCTCACCACACGGGAGACCGGCAATGAGTGCACACGACGATACACTCTATAAGGAACTGGTGGAGCACCAGCAGGATCTGCTGGTCAAGTTCAGTCCTGAGGGGCGCCTCCTGTTTGTCAATACGGCGTACTGCGATGCGGTGGGAAAGACAAAAGAGGATCTCATTGGCAGTGTCTTTATGCCGGCAACCGATGAGCGCTCCACTGAACTCATGGCAACCCGGATGGCAAATCTCTTCCGGCCCCCCTATACCTGTCAGGTTGAACAATGGATCTCCTCACCCTTGGGATCGCGATGCATCAGCTGGTCGGCACGGTCGATAACAGATGGGAACGGGGGCGTGACTGCGATTGTCGCCACCGGGCGGGATATCTCGCGGATCAGGCAGGAGCACCGGGCCATCAGGAAGCGGGACGAAGAACTGATGCTCCTTCTGGAGAGCGGCACGCAGATGTATTTTACCCACTCTCCCGACCATGCCCTGCACTACGTGAGTCCCCGGATACGGGCGCTTCTGGGGGACACCTCCCGATCAGGTAAGCGGCTGTGGACTGATTACCTCACCGACAACCCACTCAACGCGCGAGGACTGGAGCGGACCCTCAAAGCGATCTCAACCGGCCGACGCGAACCGCCGTACCGGCTGGAGTTTTACGGGCGGAATAACGCGAAGATCTGGGTAGAAGTTAACGAGATCCCGGTGGTAAAGAACAAAAAGACCGTGGCGATTGCAGGGTACCTTGTGGATGTCACGGAGAAGAAAAAAATTGAAGAGGGGCTTATTGAAGCCGAAATTCTCCTTAAAGGGTACGGGAGCCAGAAAAAGGGCGGGAAGGATCAGGTTGATGAAGAGAACCGGGGGCCTTTTTCCGCGCTCAAATCCCTGTTTTCGCATGAAAAAAATGAAAATGAAGACAAAATCCCGCTCGACATTCCGGACAACCTGCGGTAACAGTCCGTGCTGGTTTCCGATGATAACCAACCCGGGCCGTTAGTCCGGAAAAATACAATAAAGATGAGATGGGGGATCGCACCAGATCTTAAGAAATCCCGTGCTCCCCACCCTGCTTGAGAATGCATGTCCATATCCACTGCTGCAGGTCAGAACCTGGATTGTCCGAATAAAAAACAGGATACGATAATACTCAAAAAAAGGGGGCTTATTTTCCCTTTTTCACGCATTCGGCGATATAACTGCCGGCTTTCTTCGTTCCCGCTGTCCCGCCGAGATCCTTTGTCACGACGCCATCCTTAATACTCTTCTCGATGGCTGTGACAATCGCAGCGGCAGCCTTGTGTTCCCCGAGATGATCGAGCAGGAGCGATCCGGCCCATATCGTCGCGATCGGGTTAGCCACATCCATGCCCTTGTATTTCGGCGCCGAACCGTGGATCGGCTCGAACATCGACGTGCCCTTCGGGTTGATGTTGCCGCCCGGGGCAAGCCCGAGACCGCCCTGGATCATCGCGCCGAGATCGGTGATGATGTCGCCGAACATGTTGGGCGTGACCACGACATCGAACCACTCGGGGTTCTTCACAAACCACATCGTGACCGCGTCTACGAAATTGAAATCGGTGGCAACATCGGGATACTTCTTTGCGGTCTCGGTAAAGACGTCACGCCAGAGACCGTACACATCGGAGAGGACGTTTGCCTTGTCAACCGAGGTGAGTTTCTTCCTGCGGTTCTGTGCAAGGTCAAACGCGTACGTCTGTACCCGGCGCGACCCTTCCCGTGTCACAACACCGATCTGGTAAGCCAGTTCCTCGGCATCGCTCTCGACATCAAGGCCGAACTTCACGTTGTAGAGGTCCCGGAGAACCTCAAGTTCTATCTTCTGGTGCTTTTTGAAACGGGAACCGATACCGACATAGAAATCCTCGGTGTTCTCCCGCACGACCACGAAGTCGATGTCCTTTGAGGTCTTGTTTGCGAGCGGCGTCTCGACGCCTTCGAGCAGCCTGATCGGACGCAGGTTCACGTACTCGTCGAACGAGAACCGGAGTGCAAGCAGGATGCCCTTCTCAAGGATACCCGGCTTGATCCGGGGGTCGCCAATTGCGCCGAAGTAGATCGCCTTGAACTTTTTGAGTTCTTTTAGGTCATCTTCGGTCAGGAGTTTCTTTGTTGCAAGGTACCGGTCTGCCCCGATATCAAAATCCGTCCAGTCAATCTCAAAGTTGAACCGCTCGCCGGCGGCCTCCAGCACTTTCTTTCCTTCGGTTACAATCTCGGGTCCGATACCGTCCCCGCCTATCGCCGCGACTTTGTACATACCGGCACCTCCTTTAAATTCCTGGCATACTCCACAAGACCCCCGGCATCGATAATGCCCTGCATAAACGGGAGCACCGGCTCGATGGCAAGTTTTTTGCCGTCAACTTCTGCATATCCTTTTTTGAGGTCGAGCGTAATCTTCGCACCGTCGGCGATTTTATCCGTATCATGGCAGACCACCGGCAGTACCCCGACGTTGATGGCATTCCTGAAGAAGATGCGGGCAAACGACTTTGCCAGCACCACGTGAACGCCTCCCCCGAGAAGCGCGAGTGGTGCATGCTCTCTCGAGGAGCCGCACCCGAAGTTCTTCCCGCCGATTATCACGTCTCCATCCTTTACCCTCTTTGCAAATTCGTCCCGGGTGCCCTCAAAAGCGTGTTTTGCGAGCTCATCGGGATTGTTGATCGTAAGGAACCGTCCTGGGATAATCGCATCGGTATCGATGTTGTCACCAAACTTCCAGACCCGCATGTTCTTTGTCCGGGGGTACAGGTCAACGATCATTGTCTTTACCGTTGAGGTTTTCTTTGCTGACATTGTCACACCTCCCGCGGATCGGTGATCTCGCCTTTCATCGCGCTTGCTGCCGCTGTTGCCGCAGAGCAGAGGTACACGAACGCCTCGGTGCTGCCCTGCCGGCCTTTGAAGTTCCGGTTCGAAGTCGAGAGACAGACTTCACCGGGCGCGAGCAGGCCAAACGATCCGCCCATGCAGGGCCCGCAGCAGGGCGCCTCGACAAGGGCCCCCGCTTTTACGAACCGTTCGACAAGGCCGTTTTCGAGCGCCTTGAGGTATTCGTCCCGTGATGCCGGGATGATGAGCACCCGGGTGCCGGCGTGGAACTTCTTCTTGCCCAGAACCTCGGCTGCTTCTTTGAGGTCCTCGTACCGCCCGTTCGTGCACGAGCCGATGAAGACCTGGTCGATGTGAGTCCCGGCCACCTTGCTCACCGGTACCCCCTGGTCGACATTGTGGGGGACGGCAACCTGCGGCTCGAGATCCGCAACGTTGTATGTCCGTTTCTCTGCGAACGTTGCATCATCATCACTCGCAAGATCGAAGGGCTTCATTTTTCTGCGGCCTTTCATATATTCCCACGTGACCTTATCCGGCGGGACGATACCGGCTTTCGCGCCCATCTCGATCGCCATGTTACAGCAGGTCATCCGGCCTGCCATGTCCAGTTTTTCGATGGTTTTCCCGGTAAACTCGATCGCCTGGTAGGTCGCGCCATCGGCCCCGATATCGGCCGCAATCGCGAGGATCAGGTCCTTTGCCCCGACACATTTCTGGAACCTGCCCGAAACCTCCACCCGGATCGTTTCCGGCACCTTAAAGTAGAGGGCCCCGAACTTCAGCGCAAAGCCCATGTCGGTCGAACCGATGCCGGTCGCAAATGCCCCGACCGCACCGTACATGCAGGTATGGGAATCGGCACCGACCATGATCTCGCCGGGCGCCGCACGTCCCTTCTCCAGGACCACCTGGTGGCAGACCCCTTCGTTGATATCGTAGTTGTGGATGCCCTGTTCAGCGGCAAACGTACGCATGTACTGATGGATTTTTGCCGCTTCCAGGGAATCAGCCGGTATCTGGTGGTCGAAAAGCATGATAACACGTTTCGGATCGAAGACGTGTTCCCCTCCCATCTCATGGAACTTCTGGATAGCAAGCGGGCCGGTAATATCGTGGATCATGGCCCCGTCAATCGGCGTCATGACCACTTCGCCTGCCCTGATATCGCTGCCACATTTCCGTGAGAAGATCTTCTCGACGATTGTTGCTCCCATGCTCTATCGCCTGTACTGTGTACTCTGCCGGCACATGTACTTTGGGGACTGGCCATCCGGGGCCACTACCCGTGCATTTTTGATAACTACGAATAATTTTGCAGTCAAAGCAATCTTTAATCCCCCCGGTTTCCAACTATTGGCCTGACATACCATGAGAAAAATGGCAGTACTTACCTGTGCCCTGGTGGTTCTTACCCTGGCACTGATCGGCTGTGCATCAGCAGCGGATTCCACAAGCGACCATGTCATCCAGGTCAGCGGCAGCGGCTCGGTTACGGGCACTCCTGACCGGGTGCAGATCAGTTTCGCGGTCGAGACCGAGAGTTCGGATGTCAGGATCGCTCAGTCGAACAATGCTCTTGCAATGACCAACGTGGTGGATGCACTTGTGGCCGCAGGCATTCCCCGGGACCAGATGAAAACCACGGACTATTCGATCACCCCTGTCTACCAGGATGACTCCAACGCGATTCTCTCCGGCAAGATCACGACCTACCAGGTGACAAACACCCTCAAGGTCACGCTCAAGGATACAAATGTGACCGGTCAGGTCATTGACACAGCCGTAAACGCAGGGGCGAACAAGGTAAACTCCATCCAGTTCGTGCTCTCAGATGAACAGGCACAGGCGCTCCGGAGCCAGGCACTCACTAAGGCGGTTACCAACGCGAGAGCCGATGCGGATGCGGTTGCAGCAGCCCTCAACGTCACGATCACGGGAACCCAGACTGCAGATATCAGCCAGGGATACACCCCGGTAGTCTACAGTAATTACGACACCGTGGCTTTAGCTTCGGCAAAATCCATGGCAGCTCCGACCCCAATTCAGTCGGGAGACATAACCGTCACCGCCCAGATATCTGTGACCTACACGATCCGCTGATCGTGCAGCAGTTCATTTCCAAACATTTTCCAAACTTTTTTACCCAAGCAGCGTGTGATTATTTCATAAGCCAGCATACACGTATCCGGCCCATCCGGGCCAGCACATATCCAAGTATCGAATATCGAAAAAATTGCGGATACAATAGGATTGATTTTGATATGGAGCGCAATATCGGTTTTAAAGAGCGAAGGTACATTGAAGAGCTGCGGATTCTTACACGGTCGACGGCCTTCGACTGCGTAATTGACGACCGGTTCGACCGGGTGATCTACGTGATCCGGCAGGGGGACATGGGGCTTGCGATAGGGAAAAAAGGCGACAATATAAAACGGCTCCAGAACGTTCTCGGCCGGCGCATCGAGATGGTGGAGTACGCCGAGCAGCCCGAGGCATTCATCGCCAATATCTTCAAGCCTGCTGAAGTAACGGGTATCGAGCGCGGTGCCGAGGATGGACCGGTCAATGTGCTCGTGAACAAGAAGAGCGATCTCGGTATCGCGATCGGAAAAGCCGGCTGCAATATCGAGAAAGCGCGTATCCTCTGCCGGCGCTTCTGCGGCATTGAGATCGGGGAAGTCCTGCTCGCGCAGGAGGAATCATGAGTACAGGAGGAAACGACGCAGTCGATCCCCGGGTGATCCGGGAACTCTGGGAAGTCATCTGCGAGCGGGCGGCGCACCCGAACGAGGGCTCGTACACAAGCCGGCTCTTAAGAGATAAAAAAGGGATCGACAAGGTGCTCGAGAAGGTAGGAGAGGAGGCGAACGAGTTCATTATTGCCATCAAAAACGGGGTGCCGGAGAGGACCACCGAGGAAACGGCAGATCTCCTCTTCCATATCCTTGTCGCGCTCCGCGCCGCAAACGTCGACTTAAAAGACGTCATCCGCGAGCTTGAGCGCCGGCGCAAGTGATCGCCAGTTCATTTTATAACCGTTCCCTCTTCTCCTATTTCTGCAGGAATGTGGAGAGATCGACCATTTCTGAGACACACTCCCCCTGTCCTGATGCAGCAAGCAGTCCCTCATCGACAAAGATGGGGGCATTGGCACGCAGGGCCACCGTGATCCCGTCGCTCGGGCGGCAGTCGAGACATTCCTCCCGGCCGTCCGCGACAAAGACGAGTTGTGCATAATAAACCCCTCCTTCAATACTGTCGATCTGGAGGTGATGGACGGAAATCGAGAACCGCCCCATAAGGTCCGTGAACAGTTCGTGCGTGAACGGGCGGGGTGTCACCTCTTTATTCAGTGCGCTGTTGATGGAGACCGCTTCCCAGAGGCCGATAAATATCGGCAGCAGGTGCCCGGCGTCGTCGGTCAGCACCACCGCCGGTACGGTGGCCGTGTCGTTTATGGCCACAAACACTCCCCTGACTTCACACCTGACCGGCTGCATGCCTGTTCAAGAGACATTACCCTGCCGTATGATAAGACTTGAGGTCGGCACGCGGCATATACGAGGGTTATGGGGGGTTCTGGGCTTCCCGCCGGACAATAATGAGACTGGATATGATCCCAAGGGCGATATTGAAGTAATAGAGCACGATCCGCCAGATAACGACAAATACCCCGACGATTGCTGCGGGAATAAAGAGGGCATACATGGAGGTTGCCCCGAGTTCGGCGATGCCGGAACTGCCCGGTGTTAAGGGGAGCATCATCAGGATGGCAAGGATGAGCTGGATTACAAACGACTCAAAGAAGAGCGGCGGCTGCCCGAGACCCATGAGGATCAGGGAAGCCGTCACGATCTCCGAAACCCAGTAGAGCAGGGTAAAGACCATCCCCCAGATCAGGCCGGATTTGGCCGTCCTGACGAATTTGAGCACGGCCGCATGGAAGTTTGCGATCTCCTGTTCTATACGTTCGAGCAGTTTCGTGACCCGTTCCGGTTCCCACTTGCGGGTAAAGAAGCGTGCAGCCCGGTCTGCCACCCGCTTCATTACATCGGGCCTCCGGATGGCGAGGTAGAATAGTAAGAGGCATCCTGCAACGAAAACCCATGTAATGTAGATCATGATATCCGAGATAGCCCCGAGGCTCTTCCACTGCTCGGTAAGGGCAAACATCGCAAACGCCGCAAGGCCGGCAAGGGCAATCCCATCCAGCACCCGCTCCATGATCACAATCGCGGTTGCATCCCCGAGCGGTACCTTCGCCTTGTACAGCTCGTGCACCCGGACCGGTTCGCCGCCGGCCTGCGCAGGAGTGACTGCCGCAGCAAGAAGGTTTGCAAAAACGAGGTTTAAGGAATAGAAAAATTTGATTGGGTAGCCGAGCGACCCGGACATTTTCTTGACCCGCATCGCCCAGAAACACATGGTCAGGATATGGGTGAGAAATGCAAGGAGCAGGAACCAGGGATTGATCTTTTTAAGGTACTGAATCGTGTTCTCATTGATGGTAAAATAAAGGATGACGATCAGCACCACGAGGGAGAACGCGATGGAAATATACAGCCATTTCTTTTGCGATCGCTCCATGGTGCCCATCCCGGCAGGCACGGCCTGCCTGTTTTATCTTAAAAGGTTATGAGGCATAGTATAAACACTTTTTATTGGAAAACGTTTTTGTTTCGGCTGCCATTTCGTCAGATCGTGAAGATCTCCCGGTTGCCGGTGAGAGCAAGCAGCCCGGCCCGAACGCCGGCATCCAGCCACCCGTGCCCGTAACTGAAGCGTGCGAGGGCCTCCTCCTCTGCACCTGCGGCAAGGCTGTTCTGCCCGCCCCGGGCATAGCAGGTGCCGATCGCAATAACGCGCCGGGCAAATCTTCCTCCTGCCGTATCAGGTTCAGGAGCCAGGACCACCGAGGCGCATGCGGTGTCGAGCAGGCGGGCATACCGCCGTGTCTTCTCGTCGAGTTTTGCAGCCAGAGCAGGAGGGAGTGTTTCCGTTGACCCGGTAAAAGGGCAGCCAGCAGCCTTTTTTCCCGGAAGGGAGAGCAGGCCATACGCGAGGCCGAAGTGCAGCCAGCCGGACCCGTAATAGTATGCGGCGAGCGCATTGACCAGATCTCCGCCAGAAAAGAACGTGGCTCCATCGTCCGCATAGGCTCGTGCCATGCCCAGGACGGTGTCAGCAATCGCTCCAAGCGGTGTGTTCTTTTGGGGGACAACTGAGACGGCATCAAGTTCGCGGGAGAGGAGTTCACCGCACGCGGCGATCAGCATAGGCCAGCAAACCTCGAAAGATACATCTGCTCCATATCGTGGAGCTCTCCCGGGACGACCAGCACGTGGAGCGGTGGGCCGAAATCCGTGGAACTGATGACTTCGGCAGTGCCGGCCTGTACGACCGGTGCCTCAGAACCGGCCCGGGCAATGCCGACATACAGTGGAATCGTTACCTGTTTTTTTCGCGCCATCTCTTCGAGCAGGCTGACCGCTTCGCTCACGGTCATGTACCGGTCATCCTGGATGTCGAGGTATACGAGCGTATGCAGCCGAAGGTTCCGGTTTTCTATAATCACATCCATCGGTGAGGTGGGGGACCAGTGCGCCTGCGGGAAGGGCACCGAGCAGGACTTGCCAAACCGGTAGTTCTGGAGCCCCGAGAGCCCGCAGACCGCGCTTACGATCGAGGCACCGTGGACGATCGCCGTCGGGATACCCCGGTCTGCCGCACGGATCCTGAGATCTGCATGGGTGGTCGAGACCATCGGATCGCCGGCGCAGAGAAAGACCGTGTTTTCTTTCATTGCGCAGTTGAGCAGTTCTTCCGGGTGCTGCTCCACGTCGGCCCGCCGGAGCAGCCGGACTGGTTTCTGGTAGAACTCTTCGAGGTCTTCCCTGGTCGCCCCCATGAGCCGGGACGTGTACCCTTCAAGGAAGACGTGGTCCGCGTTCCTGATGAGGGTAAGTCCCTTCTCCGAGATGTCCCGCTTGTCATAGAGGCCGAGGCCGATAAAGGTGAGCATGTTCGGGATTTTCCTTTAATAAAAGGGGACACCGGTTTTTACTGGGGTTCCCTTCATACATATCAGTAGATGAACCTAGTAACCGTATCGACCATACCAACAAAATGCTTGTCAGCACCGGCGGTCCTGAACTGGTCAATCACTTCAGAGGCGCGTTCATTTGTTGAGCGCATGATCGCGTACTCTCCGGGCAGGGGTTTTGTCAGGGCACAGGCGAGCTGTTCCGCATAACTGGGGGATGGTGCCAGCTGGAGGAGATTGGTTCCCGCATCAAAACCCCCGGCAGCCTGATCGCTCAGGGGGATCCCGCTCTTATAGGAGTACATCTGTTGTCTGATCATTTCATGAGAAGACGTATAAGTGCCTTTGCCGGCAGGACAGCGCCGCATGGCCTTCGCCATCCGACGGGAATGACAGAGGTAAACCCTCTTAACCTTGGCTGCCAAAAGATTAGGTCAGATGTTCCACTGGATCTATGAACGGATGCTTCTCTCGCAGATAGAGGTTCTGCCCCGCCATATCTGTTTCATGATCAGTGGTGCCGATCTGGCCGCGGATCCGGGAAAGTGCGTGCAGGTGGCGAGCTGGAGTTCCGAGTTAAATGATCTTCTCGCCCGGCAGGGAGTGACGGGAACCGGCCAAAAACCCCCGGCGATCCAGGGCCTGACCTTCCACATCACCCAGCTCTCACCGGAAGAACTGTCACGCTCCCTGCCGGCAATAAAAAAGATCTCATCGGTTGCCCGGCTCGTGCTGCACCACGGCACAACCGAGGTGGTCTCGGGCACCGGTCTTGAGGTTGTAGTCGCTATAGGGAAGAGCGGGCGGGAAGAGATCACGGAATGCATCCGCCGGCTGGCGAAGAACGGGATCGCGCCATCAGAGATAGATGAGAAAACGCTTGAGTCCTGCCTGACCTTCCGGTACGACCCGGATATCGTGGTCAAGACCGGCGGTGACCACCTGACGGATTTCCTGATCTGGCAGTCAGTCTACTCGGAACTCTTCTTCTCTGATGTCAACTGGAAATACTTCCGGCGCGTGGATTTCCTGCGGGTGCTGCGCGACTACCAGTCCCGCATACGTCGATTCGGGAAGTAACAAAAAAGTATCTATTTTATCCGGATACTGGTCCAGCTCGGGATGCCGCCCACGGTCCGTTCCTCGAGCGCGTACTTGTTCTTGAGAATAACCGTAAACGCCCTCCGGTCCGGGATAGTGGCGTAATTATGGTCCCGGCACCAGCGTTCGAACCGCTGGTAAAGTTCGTCCTTTGCGATGATCGCATCGGGGCTCTCATCAGTCTCCCGTACGATCCGGGTACTCACAAACCGATTTATGGGATCTTCTTTTTTGCTTTTCCGCCCGGTCTTTGGCGCCGCTTTGGCAGGTTGTGCCGGGGGTGTGGGGATCACCGGGCGCTGCGGGGCGGGTTCCTGCGGGAGTGCCTGAGGTTTTGCAGCCGCCGGAGCCTTCCTCTCCTTTTTCTCCTTCATTACCTTTCCCGGCACCGTGGGATCCTCGGCGTTGATGACCGGCAGCGCTGCCGGGGAGCGATCTTTACGGTCAGCCGGTGCGGGATCCGGTGCGATGATCACCTTTGACGATACTTCCGGAACGGTCTTTTTTAGGGGATTGTATTCGATCCCAAGATGCTTTGCAAGCGCCCGGTTGCATGCATCACTGATATCCAGATGTTCCCGCTCTGCTGCTGCGATGATATCGGATCTGATCAGAACCGGCGTCTGCTGCCACCCGGTTCCTGCTGACTTTCCCGCACCCATAGGTTCACCATATTGCATCTGGTATGTCCCGGGAAATATAGTACGCGAATTGCTTTTTTGGAGGGTGCGGGAGCGCGGTTTTAGTGCGATTTTACGCTCAGCCGCTGGTCGTAGATCCGGATAGCACGCAGCAGGTCAATCTTCCGGAAGAGCGGCCAGTACGGGGCGCAGAAATAGACGGCGGATTCATGGCCGGTTGCAAGCCACGGCAGGAAGTTGGAGGTACGGTACTCGTTCCCGGTCCGGATGATGAGATCGACAGGCGGGATGCCCTTTGCCTCATGGAGGTGGGATTCAACCATCTGCACATCGATTGCATCCGAGTTGATCATTCCCTCGCGGACATCTGATACAATCTCCCGTGCAGCAAGGACGATCTCGTTCCTGCCCCCATAGGCAAGCGCGACGTTGAGGGTAAAGCCCTCATAATTTTTTGTCGCCTCTTCTGCGGCCTCCACGGCGGTCCGCAGGTCGTCAGGAAGGAGCGACCGGTCGCCGACCATCTGGATGCGGATTTTGTACCGGTGCACCCGCTCATCGGAGATGGTGCAGAGGAACTTCTCCTTAAAAAGCCGGAAAAGCTCCCGTATCTCATCTTCAGTCCGGTTGAAATTTTCCGTGGAGAATGAGTAGATGGTGATGTACCGGATGCCCAGGTCATGGGCCCAGTCAAGCATCTCCTCGGTCTTATCCGCTCCTGCCCGGTGCCCCTCTGCGGTGTCGATGCCTCTCTCCTTTGCAAACCGCCGGTTGCCGTCCTGAATGATGGCGACATGGGTGGGGATCTGCGTGCACTGCATCAGCAGGTACCGCTCATAGAGGGGTTCGAGAAGCCCACGGAGGGTCACAGCGGCGTCACCTCGACGACCATGCCGCCGTCAGGGTATCGCTCGACGACGGACTTTTTCCCGGGGATCTTGTCCTTATGCTCTTCAAGCAGCCACCAGGCGGTCTCGACCCGGTCGCCGCAATCGGCAAACTCGTCCTCTGCGAGGAATTTCCGGCACCGGGCGACGACCTCGTCCCGGGTGCCCGGGTGGAGGTCCAGCACGCCGTACACGATCGTGCCGTCTTCCGTGACCTCGTCAAACGGCCGGGCGGTGTTCTCCGCGATGCGTTTGAGACGCTCCCGGAGCTGCACCGAGTCCTTGAACGACGAGGCGCACCAGTGGACTTTTGTGTGCTTTACGAGTTCTGCCGCCCACTCGCGTGCGCCCTCAACTGCGTTGTGCACGCCGTCAGCCGGTTCATAGCCCCGCTCCCGCATGTCGTCGGCGTTGGTCTCGCCCCATTCGAGTTCGTTGATGTTGAGGAAATCGAGGTAGGGAAGGGCCGGGATGAGCAGGTCAAGCCCCGGGAGGGCCGGGACTTCGATGCCGATGTCAAAGCCCTGCTCCTTTGCCATCTTCGCGGAGGCGATGAAATCCGTATCGAGGATATGGTCCCAGCACTCGCGGGGCGGGTGGAGCCGGATCTCGTCAACGACCCCTTTGAGTTTTTCCAGATCCGCCTTTGACGGGGCCTGCGCTGTGTAGAGGTGGATCTGGTGCTCCGGCCCGAAATGATCCTTGAGCGCCTTACAATACTGCGCGACCCGGTCGAGGCAGAGGAGCGGTTCGCCGCCGGTGACCCCGGTCCCGAGCGCGCTCATGCGCTCAGCGATTGCCACCGCCTGCTCCGGGCTCTCGATCCGGTGCTCGTTTGCGAAGGTCACGTCTTTTCCCTTGCGCTCTTCCGAGAGCGGGCAGTACCAGCAGGACCGGCGGCAGCGTCCCGTAACAAAGAGCACCATCTTTGCGCCCTGGTAACAGAGGACACAGCCTTTTGCGAGGGTTGCAGGAAGTCCTTTTTGGGATTCGGAACGTGGAGCGGTCATCAGAAGTTTGCGTAGTACGTTGGCGCCGGGGATTCAAAACCCTTCTTGAAAGGTTCAGGGCCAAAACCATCCGGTAAAGGCAAGGGGAGGGGGGTGAACCCCCAGCTGACACAAGGAAACTTTCCCAAAATTAACCTAATTGTTTATTTTCGGGCGTAACTTTATGAGCACTATTAAAATTTCCCTCACAGCAGCTCGCTCAACCGGTGCCCGCCGCTTTCATCGCACCGCTCCTTGTACTTGCACCGGTTGCAGGGGGCGTTGAGCGGGTGTACGGGTGCTTCGCCCCGGTGGATCGCCCGGAGCTTGTGCAGGGTCGTGAGGAGCTGGCGCCGGTCCCGGGGCTGGACGGCATGGTACCGCGAGATCCCGTCCGGAATATACTCCACGTGGCCTCCTTCGACCTCTTTTCCGGTCATCTCCTCAAGGCAGAACGCAATGCCCGCGATCCGGAGCCGGTCTGATACGTAAGTACCAAACAGCATCGCACCGGCGGCCCGCACAATCGAGAACGTCCCGTCCTCTGCCATCCGGTCGATCTGCCCGGCAATACCCTGCTTCTGCGAGACCACCGTCACATCGGTCTGGGCCGCCGGCTTCCAGTCGTGCTTCCTGCAGGAGGCAATACAGACGTCCAAGAACTCCCGGAGCGCCGGGTCGGTTGCGGGCCGGACTGTGAGCACCTCGTCCCATATGGCATCCGCTTCGAGGGTGTTGCCAAGGTGGTATGAGATCTGCTTGCAGATCGCGTACCGGTCCGATTCGGTGACCGGTTCGTTTTTCTCGTAGTAAAACCGGACCGGGCAGGCATGCACCCGCACCAGTTCCGAGATCGTGACATGCCCGCCCTGATCCGCCAGAATAATTCCTCTATTGAACCGGGGAGAAACGGCCACTTATACTTTTGGGAATGCACGGATCAGGGCTGCGCGAGGGCCTGTGACCAACTATTCATACCAGAAACAGCAAACGGATCATTATGACCGGACAGGAAATATCCGTCAATATCCCCCCGACGCTTGACCCCGTGTACAGCAACATGATCCAGATCGCGTACAAGGACGATGAGTTCACCTTCATGTTCCTCCACCAGCTCCCGCAGGTCAACCAGGCGCGGGCAAAGGCGATCGTCTCCATCACGCCTGCGCACGCAAAGAACCTGCTCGCCGTGCTCCAGAAAACCATCACCGACTACGAAGGAAAGTTCGGCACGATCTCCCCGGCGAAGGAAGCCCATCCCGCCGAGAGCGTAACGACGCTTCGCGGGTATTCGTAAACCCCACCACCCAAACACAGATTTTATTAGCGTGCAGGTCGATATTGTGAGGCAGTGCGCCGTCGTGGCTTAGCGGTATAGCGGCTGATTCGTAATCAGCAGGTCGAGGGTTCAAGTCCCTCCGGCGGCTCTCCTGTTTTTGATCGGTTTTTGCAGAAGAGAAGTAGAATTCCTTTAAAAAAAGTAACTATTCTGGAATCTATATCAGGTATCTTACCCGAATTACGGTATTACCCGATCACCGCTGTATCGTTTGCACCCCAGCTGATCACCTGTTCTGCATGCCCGAGAGTTGCACCGGTTGTCGGGTCAGTAACATCAAGCGTGATATGGACCGGAGGACGGGGGGCGCTCGCATTCGCATCAAGGTATGTCCAGTATACTTTTGTCCCGTTGACAGTGACGGTACTGCCAAGTTCCTGTACCGTGTAATCTGGTGCCTCCCATCTGAGGAAGTGGCCGTAATCGGTCTTCCATGTACAGGTAAGGTGTTCAGCGGAGAGCGGGCCGCTGACGTTGGGGGAGAGTCCGATACCCGGCGCTGATGACATAAGAACCGTGTAGCGCGTGATGTCCGGCTGGATGGCAACAGCACCTGATGAAGGCGTCGTCACCGGGGCACTTTGGGAGGGTGGGGCAGTCGTGCTGCATCCCGCACCGATAGCAAAAAGAACGATCAGGAAGAGCGTGGGGCAGAGTATCGGGACTTTCATGCACTCATCGTTGTTTTTATGAGATATAAAATTCAGCCGGCCTGATCCATGCGGGGGCTCCCGCTCCGGTACCGCATCCGAAATATGGGTTTACCTGCCTTCAGGTCTCCTTTCCTTTCAGGACAAGCCAGTTCTTCTCCCCGGCTTTTTTAAACCGGAGTAACACGTACTTGCCCGAGAACTGCCGGCCGTGCAGCACCACCTCGATCCGCTCGTCCGTCCAGCCAAGCGTCTCGTACGTGCCTGAATCAGCAATCTTCACCTCTCCAGCCCCGTAATCCCCTTCCGGGATCGTCCCCTCGAAGTCCCCGTAGGCAAGCGGGTGATCTTCGACCGCGATGGCGAGCCGGCGCTCGCCGGGTGTCTCAGGCAACCCTTTCGGGACCGCCCAGCTCTTCAGTACGCCATCCCGCTCCAGCCGGAAGTCGAAATGGTGGTGCTGCGAAAAATGCTCGTGGAGCACGAACCCGGGCAGATCGGCCGTCATCGCCGGTGCTCCCGTTTTGCCGCGGTGATCCGGTCTTTGAGGTCGCGGGCGGCAGCCATAATATCTGACTGCCCGACGACCGCCGAGATCACGGCAACGCCGTCTGCACCCGCCCCGATCACTGCACCCACGTTATCCCTGCTGATGCCCCCGATAGCAATCACCGGGATCGAAACTTCTGCCCGGATCTCCCGCAGTGCCGCAAGTCCATGGCCGGGGCCGGCATCGTTCTTGGAGGTTGTAGAAAAGACCGGGCTTAAGGTCACGTAGTCTGCCCCTGCCTTGTCTGCGTTAACCGCTTCGCCGGCATTCCCGACCGAGACGCCGATCACAAAGGAACGGGGTGCCAGCTGCCGTACCACATCCACCCGCAGGTCGCCCTGACCGAGGTGTACCCCGTCCGCCCCGCAGGCAAGGGCGACGTCCAGCCGGTCGTTCACGATAAAGAGCGTCCCGGTCTTTCTGGTGATCTCACGGATCTGCCGGCCGGTGCGGCAGAGTTCCCTCGTCCCGCAGCACTTGTCCCGGAGCTGGATCGCATCGGCACCGCCGGCAATGGCGAGACGGGCGATCTCCGTATGAGTGCGCCCGGCGGCGATCGTCTCATCCGTGATGACATAAAGATCGAGGTTCATAACACCAGTTCAGGCCGACGTTACCCGTGCACCTGCCAGAACATCCTTCGGAGTGAGTGCTGCCATCTCATCGAAGAGCACCGGCTTAAAGGACCCGGGGCCCCGGCTTTTTGCCGCTGCCCGCTCCCCGGCAAGCCCGAAAGCGGCAAGGGCAGTTGCCGCTGCCATCACCATATCGGTGCTGACCGCTGCGCAGACCCCGGTGACCGATGACGCCATGCAGCCGGTCCCCGAGATACCACCCATCATCGGATGGCCGTTTTCGACAAAGAGCACCCGTTTCCCGTCGCTCACGATATCCGTCGCCCCGCTGGCGACAACCGTGATGCCGGTTGATTCCGCTAAGTCCCGGGTGATGCTCACAATGTCGCCGGCAACACCGGCCGAATCCACGCCCCGCACTTTTGCATCGGCGCCGGCAAGCACCCCGATCTCCCCGGCGTTTCCCTTGATAATGGCAATCTCAAGTTCATCGAGCAGGCGCCGGGTGCTCTCGGTCCGGAGCCGTGTTGCCCCTGCCCCGACCGGGTCGAGAATGACCGGGATCTTGCGGCCGTTTGCTGCTTTCCCTGCAAGGATCATGCTCTCGATGATCCCCGCATTGAGCGTCCCGATGTTGAGGACAAGAGCACCGGCAAATCCTGCCATCTCCCCGGCCTCCTCACGGGCATCCGCCATCACCGGCGCACCGCCGGCACAGATGGTGATATTGGCGCAGTCGTTGACCGTCACGTAGTTGGTGATGTGATGGACGAGGGGATGGCTCTCCCTTGCCCGTAAAAAGATCTCGGAAAAGATCTGGTTATCCATACCGTTTCACCGGTTCTTCGCACGGATGCTTCATCGTGTGACTTGTACACGAATATGGGACGGGGGGCGTATTAAACCGTGGCAGCGCAGTAAAGGGTGGAAAATCTGACAAACGTCTTTCAATTTTTACAGTGACGCTCTTGGGGGCTCCGGCATGCCTGTCTCCGCCCCCGCACGCTTGTGGCCCCCCCCATTTGCGATTGTGCTGTATTATCGTTTTTGCGCGATTCAGGAGATGCCCAATACAGGTAATACCGATGCATCGCTACTAGCGTCCCGTCCCCCTCGGGGGACGCATTGGCGCAAGAGGGGGGCTTCTTCAGGCTGATCCTACTTTCTGTGAAGAAATACCCTTAATAATTCCAAAAAAGTTCCTGTCGCCACCCTCACCTTGTGAGTTCTTCGAGGGTTGCGACCAGCATGTCGCACTCCTGCCGGGTGTTGTAGAGCGCAAGGCTCGCCCGCACGGTCCCGTCGGGAATCCCGAGACTCTCAACGAGCGGCTGGCAGCAGTGGTGGCCGGACCGCACCATGATATCCGCCATCTCATCGAGCTGCTGGGCTACCTCGTGGGGATGGAAGCCTTCGATCGTAAAGGAGACAACCCCGATCCGGTGCTCGGGATTCTGCGGGGCGTAGACATGGATTTTTTGGTTTCCTGATAGGCCGGCGATGAGCCGGCTCGTAAGATCGGTCTCATAGGTGTGGATCTTTTCCATCCCGATCGTCTGGAGGTAGTCCACCGCAGCGCCAAGGCCGATGCCTCCCGCAATGTTGGGCGTCCCCGCCTCGTACCGCTGGTAGCCCTGCGCCAGCGTGCAGCCGTCGCTCGTTACTGCATCGACCATGCCGCCGCCGAGCATGGACGGTTCGATTGTGGGCTCCTTCATCCAGAGCACCCCGGTGCCCGTCGGCCCGAGCATCTTGTGGCCCGAAAAACAGTAGAAGTCGCAGTCGAGGTTTTCCACGTCCACCGGCAGGTGCGGGACGGCCTGTGCCCCATCCACAAGGAGGAGGACTCCGTGGTCATGGCAGATCTTCGCAATCTCCTTTATCGGAGTCACAACGCCAAGCACGTTTGAAGCCTGCGTGACGGCCACGAGCCGGGTGGTATCCGTGATCGCCCGTCCCAGTGCGGCAAGGTCGAGCGAGTAATCCGGGGTGATCCCAATAATATCGGTGGCAACTCCCTTTCTGGAGAGATTTCTCCAGGGGAGCAGGTTCGAGTGGTGTTCGAGGATGGTTGTGATAACCCGGTCGCCGGGCTTCCAGCCCATGCCCTGCGCGACCATGTTCACCGATTCGGTGGTATTTTTCGTAAAGACGGTGACGCCGTTTTTCCCACCGATGAAGTCCGCGACCTTCTCGTGGGCGTGCCAGTACCGCTGGGTGGCGATACTGGTGAGCCGGTGCACGCCCCGGCCCACGTTTGACCGGTACCGGTGTTCGAACTCGACCTGTGCCGCGATCACGGGTTCAGGAGAGAAACTGGTCGCTCCGTTATCGAGATAAATAATGTCGCCGAGGATGGGAAAATCCCTGCGGATCGCCTCCACCGCGTATCCCCCGGTCTCCTGTGCTGCCATATCCGGTTCCATGATTCTCTCTTTTGTTATTTCAACCGTTTCTTCCCGTTCTGCCGGCGGTTCTGCCTGCAGGGTATAATCATCCAGTACCGGGATGCCCCGGTCCCGGCAGAGCTCCCGCATCTTGGGCGGCAGCGCCTTCCAGCGCCAGAGCCCCCACTCGTGGAACGCAGCGGGCAGGCCCCTCTTCTTTGCGTATTCCACGAGAACTGCATCCCAGCGACGGGCATACTCAGGGTGCATGACCCTGAGGTCCTCATACTCGCTTTCGAGCATGGATGGGCACACATAACACCCGATCCGTTCGATCCCCTGCTCGTAGAGCGGGTTCATCGCAGCCTTCTGCCACCAGAGGTAGAGGAAGACTTCAAGCGCCCGCCAGTTCCGGATTGGGGAAATGTTGAGCTGGAGCGGATTTGCCGGGTTCTGGCTGGTCTCTTCGAGCACCGCCCGGTTCCACGACTCATACCACCGGTTGCCCTGCACCGTGACGCAGGCTCCAATCTCTGCGAGGTGGAGTTTGAGCGGGCGCAGTTTGAGGAGCTTGCAGCACCACCGGTTGTCCTTCCCGGGCGGCCCGGCCTTCTCTACTGCCTGCCAGAAGTCCCCGGCCTTCTCGATCACCGGGACGCCCTGTGATTTCACAAACGCAATGGTCTCGGGAAATTCGATACCGGTATCGAGGAAGAACGCCTCCGTGACCCCGGCTTTCCTCGCGAGGGTGAGTACCGCCGTGCTGTCCTTGCCGCCCGAGAACGAGACATTGCACTTCGGCCGGTCGTGGATGTGCTGTTTTATCATCCGGACGGATGACCGTTCGAGGTTTTTAAGATGGTACCGGTTCTGTTCCACGACCTGTTCCCAGTCCGGGTTTTTCCCGGTGCGGAGATCGACCGGCATGAGTTCCTTTACCCGGATCTGCCCTTCCTTTACCACCCCGGTGCCGAACCGGTTTCTGAATTTCACAATCACGGTGCCATCGGGCTGGGGCTCTTTGAGCCGGAACTTTTTGCCGCCCATCCGCCCGGGCCCGCCGGGGGTATCGATGCCGGTTTCGAGGTCGACGATTCCCTTGGTCACGTGCTTGAGAATATACGGCAGCGCCTCGGGGGAGATATCGAGCGAGAATTTTCGGGTCACGGGGTCGAAGGTGAGCCAGCCGAACCGGTGCCCGTGGGCGATCACGAGATCGGCCCGGTCCACCCCGCCGGTCTTATTGAGAAGGAGAACGGACTGGATCGGGACGTTGCCGAACCGTTCGCGGACGAGGTTTTTGATAAGTGCCATGTCGGCAGAAAGCGCCGGGCGTACATCGTACGGCTGGAGGAGTTCGATCTCCCGCCCGTTTGCACCGCAGGAGCAGGTCCTGCCGATCAGCGGGACGTTACACTGGTCGCACCAGTAGAGGTACCTTTTTACCGGCGGCTCGTGTATCACACTCACATGATTTGGGCGCAGGGGTGATAAGAGGAACGCTTCAGGAACTCCCGTGACGGCTGACACTGCCCGACCCCGGCGTTTCTGCGGGGGGACGGATGTGCAGCCGCTCGTAGAAGACATCCATGCCCGGCTCTTTTTCGAGGAATCCTTTGAGGAGGACCGTCCCATCCTGCATGTTACCCTGTTCGAGGATCCAGTGACGGTATGCGGCACCGGTTGTAGCATTGAACAGGCCGTCTTTTTTGAACCGGGCAAAGACATTCAGGGCATAGACCTCGGCCCAGAGGTAACTGTAATACCCGGCATCGTACCCGCCCATGAAATGCCCGATGGTCGCCGGTTCGTGGCCCCGTTCAAGCGGTGGGATACCCATCAGGTCGCGGTAGGCCTTGTCTGCAATGCCCGTGACATCGACCGGGCCGTCAGCGGTATGGAACGTCATGTCCTCGGTCGAGATGACAAGCATCCGGGTGTATTTCAGGCCGGCGTCGAGATCACGGGCAGCGATGATCCGGTCACGGAGCGCTGCCGGGAGTTTTTCCTTTGGGTTCGCATAATTCCCGGATATGGCGTCAAGCACTGCCGGTTCCCACGCCCAGTTCTCCAGCGCCTGCGACGGCGTCTCGACAAAATCCCACTCGACGCTCGATCCCGAGAGGCTCGCATGAGGCACCCGGGTCAGGCTGCCATGGAGGGCGTGGCCGAACTCATGGAAGAGCCCCTCAATATCATCGTGGGTCAGGAGCGAGGGGATGTCCCCGGCCGGAGCCCGGAAATTTCCGACAATGGCAGTGACCGGCACCGTATAAGCCCCCCCCTTTGCCCGGCCTGAGATCAGCGGCACCATCATCATGTGCCCGTATTTGCCGTCGCGGGGGAACATATCGAAGTAAATATACGCGAGCGTCCGTTTGTCTGAGGCGTTGATGACCCGGTAGAGTTTCACACCCGGGGCCCAGACCTTCGCCCTTTTCACATCAGCAAACCGGATCCCAAAGAGCGGGCCGAAACAATTGAACATGCCCTGCACGACCCGTTCGAACGGGAAGTACTTCCGGATCGTCTCATCGTCGAGTGCAAACTTCCGCTTCCGTTCCTGTTCGGTAAGATATGCAAGATCCCACGGCTCGACACGGACTGCTCCCGGTTCCAGTTCCTTTTTGAGGGTAAGCAGCGTGGCAAGGTCAGACCGGATCTTTTCCTTTAAGGGCTCTTTTAACCCGTCGAGGAAGTCTAGCACGGTTTTGGTGCTCTTTGCCATACGGCCGTCGAGCCGGTAGTCCGCCCAGCTCGCGTAGCCCAGTTCCTTTGCGCACTGCCGGCGGACTGCTATTGCCTCGATCAGGAGCAGGGTGTTGGCCTCTGCCTGCCGGTTGACAAAGGCCGTATACAGCCGTTTTCTTGTCCCTCCGTTTTTCGCGTTCTGCATGACCGGAATGTAATCCGGGTACTTGGTGGTAACCCGGTACAGGCCGCTTGCCGTCCGCGCAAAAGTGGCAAGCGCTTCTTTTGGGACACCGTCGAGTTCCGCTGCGGAGAACCCGATAGAACTTGTGTCATTGTTGAGGTTTGCAGTAAACTCCACCTCAAGTTTTGTGAGCTGCTCTTTTTTGGCACGGACAACCGCGAGCCGGTCGTCGGGCAGGGCGAGACCGTTCTTTTTAAACTGCCGGAGCGTCTCTTTTTGGAGCCGGGACTCTTCCGGCGTGCGGGTGACGGCATCTTTTATCGCGTCGTAGAGATCCCGGCGGGTAAAGACGCTGACAACAAACATCCCCGCTTTCTCCTCACATGCCGACCCTTCGGCCGCGATGGCCGGGTCGGGATATACGTAGCCCATGAGTGTCAGGGGCAGGGTAGCGTCACCGAAGTCCGCCATGGCGGTCTCGAACGCAAGCAGCGTGGTATCGATGGATCTCTTTTCTAGGGGCAGTTCGGCGATCCGGGCGAGGGCTGCGGTAGCAGCGCTGATGGCTGCATCGCACAGTCCGGTGATCTCACCGGGCCGGTAATGAGATTTTATAGGGAAAGTCAGAGCAGGGGATGTCATGGTACATGCTCGGGGGAATGTTCAGGGATGATAATGAATACAGAAATCTGACTGGTACTGGGATGCCGAAGAGTAAAAGGGGTTGGGTAGCGTCTTCCAAGGGGGAGTCCGGAGAAAAGAGTGAGTGTGGTCAGGGCCTCAGGCCCCAGGCTCTCCAAGGGCCGTCCGTATCGTGCCCTTGACCTCATTGGGGATGTCAAGGCCGTCCAGCGCCCGGAGGAGGAGGAGCCGGGCCATCTGCTGGCCCTCGGGGGTTGCGAGGTATGAATCGATGGCCTCTTTCCCTTCGGGAGATGAGAGGAAGGAACGTATTGTCTGCTGACCGTTTGGAGACGCAAGATATGCTGCGACCATCCCTTGTATCCCGTTCATTGCGCCCATCAGTTTTCACCGTTAATTCATTATACTGGGACCGGGGATCAGATAAATTTACCAGAATTTGTCCGGATAGTGCAGGGGGTCCCCCTCCAAAGAAAGAGGAAGGGGGGGAGGGGGTATGCCTGATCCAAAAGCCCCTGGAGGGGGACCCCCTCCTCTTGTTGAGTACGGGGGGGGCCTCCCCTTATCTGACACGGGCCGGAAAAAGAGTGGTTCCGACGAGGACTCCACGCGAACCACAGGTCACGGCCCTGGAATCAAGGGGGGGTACCCCCTCCTCATGCTGAGATCGGAGGGGGTGGCGGTCCCTGCTCCGGAAAAATG
>NZ_PMZU01000013.1 GCF_003170075.1 Methanoregula sp. | reverse complement strand
GTATACCGGTCAGGCCCTCGATCGGACCGGAAAAAAAGTCACGTTCACTTATTCGGCCCGGTTCGGGCTAGTTTTTACATAACGCAGATTGATTTATTTTTTTTTAATAAATTAAAATCAACAGATTAATGGTGGAATCCGCACTACGGGCATATCGTAAGGTGTATGGTAAATGTTGAACTTACTACGGGATCGTTGGATTCCCGTACGATGCCTGGATGGTTCCCGGAAAGTCATCACTCCCGCGGAGATCACCTTAGATTATGGCTCAAATCCTGTTATTTGTCTGGATGAACCCCGCCCGGACTTTAATGGAGCGATGATCCAGTTTCTTATCGGAATTATCCAGACGACTGCCCCTCCAAAATCAGAACGGGAGTGGCTGAGTATGGTGAAGGATCCCCCGACAGTTTCTATTCTTGCAGAAGCCCTCAAGTCGTTTATCCCTGCCTTTGATCTTGATGGGCGCGGACCGCGCTTCATGCAGGATCTCGAATTGCAGGATGGAAACGCAACTTCCATCGACAAACTGTTACTTGAGACGCCGGGGGAGAATACCGTCAAACTGAACCGTGATCTGTTCATCAAACGGGATACGGTCAAAGCGATGTGTCCATCCTGCGCTGCGACGGCGCTGTATACCCTGCAGACCTATGCTCCGGGTAAGGGATCGGGCCACCGAAAGTGTCTCCGTGGTGGCGGGCCGATTACAACCATCGTAACCGGGCGTACTCTCTGGGAACAGGTCTGGTTCAACGTGTTGTCAGAACGTGAGTTTTTAAGGCCAGGTTACCTCGCGAGTTCGAACAATGCCGATAAATTTCCGTGGCTTGCTCCGACACATACGAGCGAGGGGGACACCCCAATCGGTCCTAACGACGTCCATGCATCCCAGGTGTATTTTGGAATGCCGGAAAGGATCCGCCTCGACCCCGATACGATAAAAACCACATCGTGCGATATCTGTGCAGCGCAGAATGTTTCTTGCTACACTTCGTTTTTCCTCAAAAAGCATGGCGTGAATTACCAAGGGGATGTTCCCTGGGGGCATCCCCTTACTCCCTATCGTACAAACGAGAAGGAGCACAAGACCTTTGCAGTCCACACGGACTCTGACGGGATTCTCTATCGCCACTGGCTGGGGATAATGCAGGGCATTTCCTCTAACGATATGCACGTAGAACCCGCCAGAGTTGTCCAAGTCTTCCGTGACCGCAAGATGCTTCACGAATCTGATCTCCCTGAGGGTGATGTGCGTATCTGGTCGTTCGGGTACAAAGTAGATAATTCAAAGGCTGAGTGCTGGTATGAAGCTGAAATGCCGTTTATTCTGGTTTCCGCGGCTATACGGGAACTATATGAGATGCAGATCGCCCAGCTGATCCAGACTGCTGACTATGCTCAAATCCAACTGAAAAAATTTGGTAAAATGGGGATGTACCGCAGACCTGAAAATGTTAAGGGGGATTTCGGATTCTTCGGGACACTGTTCTGGCAGGAGACCGAGGCTGCTTTCTATACGGCGCTCTCCGAACTGGCAAAAAACCTATCAGAATCAGCTGACACACAGGCCGTCAAATTATCTTGGCTTAGAAGTCTGACCCGAGCGTCTCTTGCTATTTATGACCAGTATGCCCAATCGGACACTATTGCAGAGGGCGATCCTAAACGGATCGTAGTAAACCGCAGGAAACTGGAGTATGCGTTGTCCCCGAGAAAGGATGCAGTGCGGAAACTCCTCCAACTCCCCGAGATTAACGAGGACGATATGGCGGTTGTTGCACAACCCGGAGTGATTTCTCCCAGATGAGGTGACACATAATGGATCCACAAAAGACAGTTCCAAATTTTGGCAAGAAAGAAACCAGTATTATCACGGCGTGGTGGGAATCCCTTGCTGCGATCCCGGGTGATCGCGCACGTTTGAGACGGTGCAGGACTCCGGCCCAGGTATGTTTTGAACCGGCGTTCCACCGCCTTATCACGGCTCTTGGACCCGTGGGGGAGAAATCCCCCGACCGGATTGCAGTGATCGCCGGAGTATTGTCGCATGTGAGGACGGATATTCCCTCAAAGAAATTTGCTGCGTTGATGGGATCGACAACCGAGAAGTTGAAAAAAGCCCGTGTCAGTGGACTCCGGTTCCGAAGACTCATCCAGTACCCAGATCGCGAGGGCCTTTATCTGCCCCTGATACGGATGGTTCATCTTGTCGATGACAGTGCCAATGTGGCAGACCTTGCCGGTAGTATTTACTGGTGGAACGAACGGACGAAGAAGGACTGGGCATTTGCCTATTATTCGACTGCACCGAATGACGAAGTGTGACCTGTATTGAAAGAATGAGGAAGTGAAAGAAATGACCGATTTTATCCAACTACATATGCTTGTATCGTATCCCCCGTCGAACCTGAACCGTGACGACTTAGGAAGGCCAAAGACCGCGGTTATGGGCGGTAAGAACCGGCTCCGAATCTCGTCACAGAGCCTGAAACGGGCATGGCGTACATCGGATCTCTTCGAATCCGCTCTTAAAGGGAATCTCGGAGTGAGAACAAAAAGACTGGGAACGGAGATCTTCGAAGCGCTGAAGAAGGGAACCCTCCTCTCAGACAGACTTGCCGGAAAAGATGCCCCGGATGCCCGGATGAAACCCGTTGCAGAAAAGAACGCTCTGAAGATTGCGCAATCGATTGCAGCGGTCTTTGGTAAGGTGAAAAAGGGCGACGAAAGCCTTGAGATCGAGCAGCTCATGCATTTCAGCCCCGATGAGATCAAAGCAATTGACGACCTCCTCGTTAAACTCAGCCAGACGGGCAAGGAACCATCGGAAGACGAGAAAGAACTCCTGATGAAAAAACATTCTGCCGTCGATATTGCCATGTTTGGCAGAATGCTGGCTGACAAGCCCATGTATAATGTGGAAGCGGCTGCCCAGGTGGCGCATGCAATTACGGTCCATGAAGTCGCTGTCGAGGATGATTACTTCACCGCGGTGGATGATCTCAATCGCGGCGATGTAGACCAGGGTGCGGGTCATATCGGAGAGACGGAATTTGCGGCCGGGCTGTTTTACATGTATCTCTGTATCAACCGCGACTTGTGCGTCGAGAATCTTAAGGGAGACGCAGCGCTCACCAAACGGGGCATCCAGGCACTTATTGAAACTGCGGCAAAGGTAGGTCCTGCCGGCAAACAGGCAACATTTGCATCCCGGGCTTATGCTTCTTACATTCTTGCCGAACGGGGAAGCCAGCAGCCCCGTTCCCTATCGGTTGCATTCCTCAAGCCAGCAGGTAATGGAGATATGCTTGATGGGGCAATCACAGCCATCAACGACACCCGCACCAAGATGGATGCTGTCTATGGGAAGACGTCAGACGGGATCTATGAAGTCAATGCTCTGGCTGGCAAGGGAACGCTTACCGATCTGATCAAATTTGCTACGAAAGACCATGTCTAATTTCCTTGTTATTCCCCTCTACACCGGGCTTGCAGCATGGGGGGACATAGCGGTGGGAGAGGTCCGCCCCTCTTATGACCGCCCGTCAAAATCCGCGATCATGGGTCTTGTTGCGGCTGCTCTGGGTATCCGCCGTGACGAGGAGGAGCGACTGCTGGAACTGGCAAAGGGCTATGACATCGCGGTTGTAGTTGAATCCGCCGGGGAACCATTACGGGATTTCCATACCGTGCAGGTACCGAAAACCACGAGCGGGCGTGAACGATTTCTCACCCGCAGGGAAGAACTTGGGGATGATCTATCGAGTCTCAATACCATCGTCACTACCCGGGATTACCGCTGCGATGCGTATTATTTTGTTCTTCTGTCCCCGAGATCGCCCACTCCTCCCTATCCCCTCACCGAGATTGCCGAACGGCTCAGGCAGCCCACGTTTGTTCTCTATCTTGGAAGAAAGTCGTGTCCGATCTGCCACCCCCTTGGATCTATTATTATCACCGCAGACTCGGTCTCTTCAGCAGTCCGTCAGGCACTTACTGCCCTGCGACCCCCGTTCTTCCCCCCTTTGAAGAAAGGTTCTCGTGTGCGGGTGTATTCTGAACGTGCACCTTCACCCGGAGAGAGAGTCGACCAGCGTATTTCCCGCCGCGATGATCTCTCAAGTCGTAAAAGATGGCAGTACTCTGTCCGGCCTGAATATCTCATGAACCTGGAGGTCTGACGGATGTACTTTTCAAGGCTCACCCTGCAGGAGGAGGCGACGAAAAACCCCAAATTCTGGCAGTCCTTTGGAACCAGCTATGCTGTCCACCAGTCTATCTGGAGGGTATTTGATAGTCCTGAAGCGGGCAAGCGGGATTTTATCTATCGTATTGACTCCGTGAAAGGGACACCTGCCATTTACACAATATCCACACGCCAGCCTGTAAATACGGATGGGATTTGGTCAATTGGGTCAAAGCCATACTCCCCGAAACTCTCCAAGGGTCAACGTCTTGGGTTTACTGCACGTATCAACCCGGTTGTCACAAAACAGGATCCAGACGGAAAACGACACCGGCATGATGTAGTCATGGAAGCAAAAACCCTGTTGAAACGCGAGGGGAAAGATTACCGGGAAACCGAACGGCTCTATGATCTCATCCGCCAGGAAGGAACCCGGTGGATGAAAAACCGGGCGGAAAAATACGGGTTTGTTGTTGACGAACCGACGTTGTTCATTGACGCATATCAGCAACACCGGTTCACCAAGGAAAAAGGCAAGCACGACATCAGCATCAGCACGCTTGACTATTCGGGCGTCCTTACCGTTACCGATCCTGACCTCATGCTCAATACCCTCTTCACAGGGATAGGGCACGCCAAAGGGTTTGGATACGGCCTTGTTATGGTCCGACCGTTGTAATTTATGCTACCCCCACTCAAGCCAATTACATTGAAAGAACGATTATCTCTCCTTTTTTTGGAAAAAGGCGAACTGGATGTAATTGATGGGGCATTCGTTCTTGTTGATAAAAACGGGATTAGGACCCAGATCCCAGTGGGCGGTGTCGCATGTTTGATGCTGGAACCTGGAACAAGAGTATCGCATGCTGCAGTTGTTCTTGCTGCACGGGTTGGATGCCTACTGGTTTGGGTTGGTGAGGCCGGAGTCCGGTTTTATTCAAGTGGTCATCCGGGAGGGGCTCGCTCGGATCGTCTTTTGTATCAGGCACAACTGGCACTTGATAACAATGCCAGACTAAAAGTTGCCAGAAAAATGTTTGAGTTCAGATTCCGTGAACCTTTAAAAGAGGATTTATCGGTAGAACAACTTCGTGGCATGGAGGGGGTTCGAGTCAGACAATTATACGAGCAATTCGCTGAAAAGTATCAGGTCCCTTGGACCGGTAGAAGATATAACCCAAAAGAGTGGGGTGGTGGCGATGTTGCCAACCGATGCCTCTCATCTGCGACGGCATGTCTCTATGGAGTAACCGAATCAGCCATTCTTGCTGCAGGATATGCCCCAGCCATTGGATTTGTTCATAGTGGAAGCCCCTTATCGTTCGTCTACGATATTGCCGACCTGTTTAAGACTGATACCATAATTCCTATCGCTTTCGATACTGCATCGAAAAATCCATTACAGCCAGAACGGGAGGTCAGATTATCCTGCAGGGATATGTTCCGGCAGACAAAGATCCTTGAGCGACTCATTCCAACCATTGAGGTGATGCTTTCTGCTGGAGGTCTCTCTCAACCAGAAGACCCCGACTGGACCGTCCCCCCTGCGATTCCAGTCGAGAAGGATGCCGAATGATGGTTATTGTTATTGAAAATGCTCCACCTGCGTTATATGGGCGGCTTTCACTCTGGCTTCTTGAAATTCGCAGGGGTGTTTTCATCGGAGATTATTCAGTAAAAGTCCGAACTATGATATGGGAGACGGTAACCACCGGAATCAATGCTGGTAATGCAATAATGGCCTGGCACGAACCAAACGAGGCCGGATATGACTTCATTACACTTGGCCGCCAGAGAAGAATCCCCTGTAACCTTGACGGTGCGAAACTCATATCTTTTTACCCGGAGAATGACAATTATCGGAACGAGGTCTCCGATGATGCCCCAAGCCCTTATCGTAATTATCCTAATCGCAAAAAAAAACGAAGCGCCTCTAAACTGATGCAGTATGGTGGAGAGTAGATTCTTTCTGCCGTAAATAATTTGAAGAGTGTTCCCCGCGTTTGCGGGGATGGACCGAGAAACCACCGGTAACAACACCCGCAGCAGCAGTGTTCCCCGCGTTTGCGGGGATGGACCGTCCCTTGCCAGGATCCTCCAGGGCCCGGTACTGTGTTCCCCGCGTTTGCGGGGATGGACCGATTGCAGACGGGGTTGCAAAATTCGCGATTAGGTGTTCCCCGCGTTTGCGGGGATGGACCGAGACAGGGAAAATGTCGTACATTTGCACTCAAGTGTTCCCCGCGTTTGCGGGGATGGACCGAAGACCACCTCGCCTGCCGCCAGCGCATGGTCGTGTTCCCCGCGTTTGCGGGGATGGACCGCAGCCGGCCCGCATCTGAAAACCAGTTCTGCAGTGTTCCCCGCGTTTGCGGGGATGGACCGAACGGACCCCTTTATACCCATGCGAATCTTGTGTGTTCCCCGCGTTTGCGGGGATGGACCGAACCCGAGAGATGGCCCGCATACGACCTCTACGTGTTCCCCGCGTTTGCGGGGATGGACCGGAAAAGCTGCTGAAGAGTATGTCAGGATCGTTGTGTTCCCCGCGTTTGCGGGGATGGACCGTAAATGCGTTGAGACTGAGATCAACGTGTGTTGTGTTCCCCGCGTTTGCGGGGATGGACCGAACCATGCATAACTCGCTGGCAGGCCGGTTGAGTGTTCCCCGCGTTTGCGGGGATGGACCGGGCACGATTTCCCTTCAGGGGATATCTGGCAAGTGTTCCCCGCGTTTGCGGGGATGGACCGGTCGTGAAAGACGGGGCAGATGTTCCCCTCAGGTGTTCCCCGCGTTTGCGGGGATGGACCGATTGCGCGGAGCACCGATTACGGCGCCACGTGGTGTTCCCCGCGTTTGCGGGGATGGACCGTACCCGACCCCGCCGAGGCCGACGGCTGTTCCGTGTTCCCCGCGTTTGCGGGGATGGACCGCCGCAGCGGAGGCACGGGAACAGGTGCTGGATGTGTTCCCCGCGTTTGCGGGGATGACCCGATGGTGATCCTCCAAAACTGGTATTCCCATCTGTGTTCCCCGCGTTTGCGGGGATGGACCTGGTACAGTTTCTACGATATACAACAGCTAACCAGTGTTCCCCGCGTTGGTGGGGATAAACCGTATGCGTTTCAGTTCGTTACGGATTTCCCCGCGTGTTCCCCGCGTTTGCGGGGATGACCCGGACTTTCCCTGTGCGGCTGCAACTGGCGTTGTGCGTTCCCCGCGTTTGCGGGGATGGACCGGCATGGGGCGGCGCTCGCGGCTTTGGCGGTCAGTGTTCCCCGCGATTGTGGGGATGAACCGCTCGCGATCTCAAGAGTTTGCCGGGATTGTCAGTGTTCCCCGCGTTTGCGGGGATGGACCGTATCCTTATCTCATCTCATACATGAACAAAAAGTGTTCCCCGCGTTTGCGGGGATGAACCGCATCAGAACTGGACAAGCCTCTGGCATGTGAACGTGTTCCCAGTGCATACGGGGATGAACCGGTGCAGTAGGTTACCATCGTGTCGGCAGCGGACCCACAGCAAATGATAATCAACCACCAGATCAGCCGGCGCACGTACGCCCAATGGTGCATCGAAGGCGCGGCGGTGCAGGCGTACCGTGATCATGGGATCGGAATTGCGCTCGGTATGAAGATCCTGTACGTCGTGACCGATGCTCGGCAGTACCGGGTGGAACCGGCGTGGTGTGCGGTATCGTTTGATCATGGGTATTACCGAGGGCTGATCGATAAGGCATACGATGAGATCACGTTTGCATTCACTTGAGACAGGCTCCATGTCAATTGAGTGCCATTAATAGCGAGACCCGCCATGCGGTTCTATGGGCGTTTCTCATGCCCGATAGGTATTCGTATGGGTCAAATGATAAGAAGACCCGTCTAAAGGGTTCTTGACGTGAGACCAACCCTTTTAAATTTTCCCCGTTAACTAATGATCAGAATGTTAGCACGATCCCGAATAGATGGGTGGAAAATTAACAAAGAATCAGAGGTCATGCCCTGATGCACGAATACAGTATTGCCTATGATCTGTACGCAACTGCAAAAAAAGCAGCGCTTGATCACCGTGCAACGCGGGTAAAAAAGATCAGTGTCGATGTGGGGAAGATGGCAATGGTGAATCCCGAGCAGGTCATCTTTTTGTTTGATACGATAAAAGAGGACGACCCTCTCTTTACAGCGGCCGTCCTTAATTGCACTGAGGTGGAACCCGAGACGAAATGCCCCTGCGGGTATGCGGGAAATGAGATCTATGTATGTCCCCGCTGCGGCGCGCTGCCGGAAGTGGTCCGGGGCCGGGAGATTGTCGTAACCAATGTCGAGATCGAGGTGGCGGATTAGATGAAAGTCAATATGATGCATGGCGCCGGGGGTGAAGTGATGGGCGAACTGCTCCAGACGCTCACGAAATTTACCCACAACAATGCCGGCGGGATCGGCCTTGAATCGCTCGATGACGGGGCCGTAATCCCCATCAACGGCACCAATATTGTTTTTACCACGGATTCCCACGTGGTGCGCCCGATCTTTTTCCCGGGGGGGGATATCGGCAGAATCGCGGTAAGCGGAACGGTCAACGATCTGACGATGATGGGCGGGCGCCCGGTCGCTCTTTCGTGCGGGATGATCCTCGAAGAGGGATTCGATGTCGCAGATCTCGAAAAAATTGTCCGCTCAATGGACGAGGCGCTCGGGGAGGCCGGAGCATGCCTTGTCACGGGGGACACGAAAGTTGTTGAGAAAGGGGCGCTTGACGGGATCGCGATCAATACGGCTGGGATCGGTATCGCAAAGACCATCGTTCGGGACAATGGCCTTGTGCCTGGTGATGTGATAATCGTCTCGGGAACCCTTGGCGATCACGGCATTGCGATCATGGCCCACCGCGAGGGCTTCGATCTCGGTGAGCAGATCCTGTCTGATGTCGCCCCACTCTGGGGGATGATGGAGCATGTCCTTGACGTGGGTACCATCCATGCGATGAAAGATCCGACCCGAGGTGGGTTTGCGAGCGCAATAAACGAGATGGCAAAGAAGAGCGGCGTTCAGGTCAGGATCGAGGAGGAACGCATCCCGGTCCGCAGGAACGTAAAAAGTGCAGCCGGGATGCTCGGCATCGACCCGCTCGAAGTGGCAAATGAGGGCAAAGTGGTGATGGGCGTGCCGGCCGCGGATGCTGATGCAATCCTTGCGGCGCTCCGCTCGCACAATTACGGCAGGGATGCTGCGATCGTCGGAAGAGTTGTTGCCGGTTCCCATGTGATCATGGAGACGGCGATCGGCGGCGAACGGTTCATCGAGCCGCCTATGGGCGACCCGGTGCCCCGGGTGTGCTGACGGTTTTTGTTTTTATTCACGGGAAAAACCCTGTTTTCCTGAATTGTTATCTTTTGTAACTGCGGTTTACCTTCCCCGAATAGTATGCCATTTGCAATTCTCGTTTTTTTATGTTTAAAAAAAGTTCCCTGGGGCCCGGATTTCCTTATCCGCTCACTCCCCGACATATCTCATCAGCAGCTCAAGTGCCTCAATCTCCTTTTTCCCGCCGCATTTCTGCACGATATCCGCGTGGTAATCGATCAGGTGCCGGAGTTTTGTCTCATGGTTCACCCGGTACCGGGTCGCGTGCACGGTTGCATCGATAATGCTGTTGAACCCCCGGTTCACCGGATGCACTGCCACCTCTTCGATGATTTCTTTTTCCTGCGTGAGCCGGACCATCATTGCTTCATGTGTCTTACGCTCCACTGCTGCGGTAAATGCGACCCAGGCCTCGGCACCGGCAAGCCGGTACATCATCCGTCCCGATACCGGCTCTTCTGCAAACGCATCTCGAGGGAGATCCTCAAACGCGGTCCGCACGTACAGCACGGGATCGTGGATGATGTTTGCAACCACCCATCTGTCCCGCTCAATGTTTTCTGCGGTGTGGCTGCCGGAGAAAAGTATCATGCTTGCCTTTTTGTCCCGAAAATGGATACCGATCGGCGCCGCGTTGAATGCAGTAGTGGCGATCACTTCGTTGATGCCACCTTTTATGAGTCCCATTCCCATCCCTCTCCAAGAGCGATAAAGATCGCCGCAATCGTGATATCTGCGATCGAGCCCGGGTTGATGCCGGCCTCAATGCATTCCGTATCGAAGGTTTCCAGCACCCGCCGGCCGTCAAGCACCTCACGGGCTTTGGCCAAGGTCTGTTCAGCGACCGCCCGGCCGTGCTTTTTGATGATGAACGTGTCGGGCTCGGTCGCAAGCAGCGTTAGAAACATCTCCACGATCGCCTCCCGGCCCGGCCCGATCTGGTGGAGGATATCGGCACCGCGCCTAGTCAGCACAAAACCGTTGTTCCATTCACGGGCGACCATGTCGTTTGCGGAAGAGTGATGCATCACATCAAGCAGGGTCATATTACGCTCGCGGAGTTCGTCTAGTACCTTTGGATCGTTTACGTCCAGCTCGTCCTTTGCGTTCATCCGGACGCAGGTGAGACGAAACGCCTTGTAGAATGCGACCGCATCGGAGACATCGGTTGTTGCGATCGCCTTTACGGCACCCTCGATACCGCCGCCATACACAAGCGGGATAAGGAGGATAAATGCACCAAAATGTGTGTTACCCCCGGTGTGCACGTTTGTCTGCCGGACTGCGTGCCCGATAATCTCGCCGATCCTCCCTTTACCGGATGCAGCCTCTTCCAGTGCCGGCCGGGCAAAGATCGTGGATGCAAGGAAATGTTCGAGTCTCGTGTCAGGGTAATCGTGGCACCGGTCCACGTTCCCTGGCTTGGGGAAGGCACAGACCTCAAGCATCATCGCAAGCTGTGCCCGTTCAGCAGCACTCATCAGGTGGGACGTCATGGAACACACGGCTCATTACGATATCTGAGAGCTCGTGTTTCCGGCGCATATACTCTTTCTTTGGGATGCCGGCCTGTGCAAGCGTCATATCCCGGAACATACAGGGAGAGGAGGTCTTGCAGCACCACGCAAGGCTGCCAAAGCATGTGTGGGGGCCTCCTTCAAGTGGCGTTCCTTTCACTGCACCCAGTTTTAACCGGACATACTCTTCCTTAGAAAGCCCGATCCGCGAGAGCGCCGGAATGAGCGGGCACTCCTTAATCGGCATACAGCAGAACGTGAGCGCCCTGAGATCGCCGCCCCGGCAGAGCTGCTTTGGGGAGTTATACCATCCCTCCTCATCGGCGTACCGCGTGATTGCTGCGTCAAGGCCGGCGAGCGTGTGCTCATCGGACTGCCGCGCGAGCGAGACGATATCGGCGCCGTGGGAGAGCATATCCCGCATTTTATCGAATGTCGTAATGGAGTTGTTTGCGATGATAAGGAGTGGACAGCTGTTCCGGATCTGCCGGAGTTTTGCAATGCCGGTATCCATGAGATCGACATGCAGGATATCGGCACCGGCCCCCCATAGCATCCGTACGAGCGCCCGGTCGTTTGCGGCGACCCCGGCGCGCATCTTCACCGAAACCGTGACTTCCTTTGCCTTGAGGGCCTTTACGACAGCGACAAGGGCCCCGGGATTTTTAAGATAATATTCCCCGGCGCCTGCAGCGACCATGGGCGCCTGCCGGCAGTGGGCATCAATCTCGTAGACTACGTCATCCCCAAGTGAATCCGCGATGGCAGCAAAAGAGGTCGGGGAACTGCCCCGGAGGTTGATGCCGGTGACCACATCGCAGGTTTTGAGCTGATCGATCTCTGCACGGAGCGCGGCCACCGGATTGTCATAGAGAAATTCTTTGCGCTCCCCGTCGGCCGCTATCGCCCGCGCCGCATCCATGGTGGGTACATCGATCGCGTATCCGCCAATGAACGCAACTCCTGTATGTGCTTTCCGGTCGAGCACGTACCTGGCATCCACGATACCCGCCATGGATGCAATCGCTACTGGTGTCCTGACCACGTGGTCATTGATTATAAGGCCGAACCGTTCGAATGCATCCATCATAAGTTCATATCTGTTGCAGGTCGCACCAGAAATGTCTTTGGATCCGACCTGCCTGGATCCTCGTAGGAACTCTCCTATTTCATGAAGAATTGTGATTTTTTAGGTGAAATACGGCAGGGAGTCACGTAAATACTCAGCCCATCCCAGACAAAAAACAACATACAATACGATTTTTTTGATTGTTCTAACTGTGGGGGGGTATAAAACGATGTTGGAACTAAAAAAAAAGGTTATTTTCGTTTGGCAGATACGATTGCCAGCACCGCAATGACAGAAGCAACGACGGAGACTGCCGCTGGCATGGGTGCCTGGGTAGTCATCGGAATCGTGGTGGCCACAACAGTTGCCGCTGTTGTCGGAGCAGCGGTAACGCTTACTGTTGTCGGGGCAGCGGTAATCGTGGGCGCGGAAATGCCGGATTTGTATGACGTGTCACTGCCATACTGGTTTGTTACTGTCAGGCTGACGTTATACGAACCTTCGGCTTGGTAGATGTGGCGGGGATTCTGTTCAGTGGATGTAGCCGAGTCGCCAAAGTTCCATTTCCATGAGGTCGGGTTGTTGCTTGACATATCCGTGAACTGGACGAGGAATGGTGCATTGCCAATACGCCGGTCCGCCGAGAAAGCGGCAACCGGTGCAAGTGTGGTTATGATGTAATTGACTTTGGTTGTTGAATCCTGTCCGTTCACATTTGAGGCAGTCAGGGTCACGGTGTACGAGCCAAGGGTGGTATAAGTATGGCTGGGGTTCTGGTCAGTAGAAGTTGCACCGTCACCGAAATCCCATTTCCAGGAGGTTGGTCCATTGGAGGACTTGTCCGTGAACGTCACATTCATTGGTGCACCGCCACGGATCTTGTCTGCAACAAAGTCTGCACGTGGGATATTGAGGACCGTAATATATTGCTTTTTAGTAACGCTGTCGGTGAAATAGGGGCTTGATGCAGTCAGAGAGACGTCATAGACCCCAATAGTATGATAGACGTGATCAGGTTTCGGGCCGAGACCTGTGGTCCCATCTCCGAAGTCCCAGCTCCATTGCGTGGGCGCGAAGGTGGAGAGATCCGTGAATGACACGATCCAGCCAACCCCGACCGTAGTCGCGCTGGCAGAAAAGTCAGCACCTCCGCCGTTACCAACAGAGATGAGGCCTTTTTTGACCATGGTGTCAGAACCAAAGGTATTCTTAACTGTCAGGGTGACCGTGTAGATCCCCTTAGTCTGGTAGACGTGTGACGGATTCTGGTCAGCAGATGTTGATCCGTCGCCGAAGTTCCAGTTCCAGGAAGAAGGGAGACCGGTAGACTTATCGATGAAGTTAACCGACATCGGTACCTTCCCTATCACGTACGGGGCGATAACCGGAATGAAATCCGCTGTGGGTGGAATTCCGACATTGATGTAACCTTTCTTTGTCTCCGTACCTATCCCATTGGTATTCTGTGCTGAGAGGGTAACCGTATAAATACCCTTTACCTGGTATGAGTGGCTGGGATTCTGGTTGGTGGATGTTGCCGTGTCGCCAAAGTTCCAGGCCCAGCTGGCGGGCGAGTTCAATGAGGTATCCGTGAACTGGACCATGTCACCGGTACTAACTGATCTGGGATTGCCTGCGAAATCCACCTGGGGTACGCCGCCAACATTCAGGGTTTGGATCGAAGAATCTGTGTCAGTACCGCGGGTAACTGTCAGCGTAACCTTGTACAATCCAGCAGTGTTAAACGTATGGCTTGGGTTCTGCACGGTGGATGTCGTATTGTCGGCAAAATCCCAGTTCCATGTGGTCGGGGTACCGAGAGATAGATCAGTAAACGTGACAGTCAGCGGAGCTTTGCCGGTTGCCGGGTTGGCGGAAAATTTCGATACTAGGTTACCGACAATCGTGATATACTGGTTTTTCGTGCTATACGAACTGCCGTAATCATTGGAGACTGTCAGGGTTACGGTGTAGACACCTGCAGTCCAGTAGGTGTGGGACGGGTTCTGTTCTGTTGAACCTGTTCCATCACCGAAATTCCAATTCCAGGTGGTTGCAATGCCCGTGGACTTGTCGGTGAATGCGATGTTCATTGGAACATTGCCACTTGTCGGGTTTGCAACGAAATCAGCTTTTGGGGCCATGCCAATAGAGATGCAATCTTTCTTGATCGCGGTGTCGGTCCCATATGCGTTCTTCACGGTAAGGGTCACAGTATAGGTTCCACGCTGGATGTAGGAGTGCGTGGGATTCTGGTTTGTGGATGTAGACCCGTCGCCGAAGTCCCATTGGTATGTCATCGGGGTTGACCCGAGAGAGGTATCAGTAAATGAGACTAATGTCGGAACGACAGAGTATGCAGCATAGTGTGCATCGAATTGTGCGACCGGCATTAATCCAACAGTGATATAGCCCGGCTGCGTGCTATCCGATGCGGCAGCCCCGGGTATTGCCAAGACTGCGAGAAGGATAATCAATCCTACGAACAGGGAGTACTTTTTCAATCTCATCATAACGATCACTGCATCATATCCATCGATAAGGTATTTAATTTATTCATTTTACAATTTCCTGTCAATCCATCCTCCNNAAATAGTTCCTGACTTCACTGTCTGTTTTTTAAAAACCACGAAAACCGCAAATTTTCGGTGTTCACGTCGAAAGACACGACAACACACCAGAACCGGGATGAATAACTTCCGTTCGTTTTTCGCGCAAGCTGTACTCATTCTGCGCAAACCGGATATATGAGATGGTGAAGGATTCGGAAAACTTCAATACTGCTTTTTGTACCCTGCACAGGGTTGGTGTGTCCATGAAGTGAAAGTGGTGGGTGTATTCAAATACGCAGAGTCCGAAAATATGATGGAGAATGCCTCTATACCCCCTTCACCATCGCATCTTACCCTGTGTTTCTGCTCCCGGTTCTCGTGACTGATGGGTGGATGTAACGGATCAAATGAAAAGAAGACTTGTTTTAAGTACTGAAGATCAATGACTGGTAACACGAATATAAAGATCAAAACGATAAAAATTATTACGATAATGCTCAATTTGTCATACATTACGTATTCGTTGTTCTAAACCAATAGTGAACCATCTGAAAAAAAACATAACATTGAGGTTATCTACATGGTTACGAAGGGAATGTTACTTGTAGGCCATGGCAGCACAATGCCCTACAACAAGGAACTCATTGAGTCTACCGGAAAACTGATCGCGGCTCAGACCTCCGAGTTTGTGGTCAAATGCGGTTTTATGAACATCAATAAACCTTCCATCAGGGATGCACTTACCGAGTTCAAAAAAGAAAATATCGACGTGCTTGTGGTCGTACCGCTCTTTCTTGCAAAAGGGGTCCACATCGAAAAAGACATTCCCTCTGAAATAGGCCTTCCCGAAGGAACAAAGAAAGGTACGTTTGTACTCAACGGAAAATCCATACCCCTCGTCTATGCCGATCCCATCGGAATCGATCCGCTGCTAGCAGAGCTGATGGTCAAAAACGCACGCAAAGCGCTCACGCTTATCTGACACGGAATATGCGGATCCTGGTACTTGATACGATCCATGGCGGCTGCGAGATTGGTACAGCGTTTGCCCGTGCCGGTCACGCTGTTGACATGGTGGACGTATACCGGGGTACGACACCGGATGCGGCAGAACGGGCTGCACAAGAGACATACGATCTCATTGTTGCCCCGGTCCACCTTGACCCTGCACACCCGCTGCTTGCCGGACGTACCGTATCGGCATTGGTCATATCACATCACGAAGCAGTGCGACAACTGCTCGAAGGCCATCTGCCCAATCCAATGATCGAGATCACCGGGGCGCAGGGAAAAACGACTACGGCGCATGCACTTGCGCACCTGCTGCCCGGCCCCGGCGTCCTGCATACATCGGCCGGGACGTATGCGATGCCCGGGCGAAGGTGGCTTTTTAAAAAAAGTATCACGCCGGCCTCGGTGCTTGCGGCCGCAGAAAATGCGACATCCCTTCACGGCTGGCTTGTCGCTGAAGAGTCTCTCGGGGTGACCGGCGCCGGTGACCTGACCATCATCACGTCGCCGTCAGATTACCGGTGCGCAGCCAAGAAAAAAAGTGCGCTCGCAGAAAAGATTGCATCGGCCGGAAAAAGCCGGCATCTCCTGCTCGCCCCCGGTATCCCGGCCGTTGCACATGCGGATGCAGTGCAGCTGGACAATGTTGCCAGCGTCTCCGGCACGACCTGCACCATCACGTCGGGTGTCCAAACTGCAGCGTTTACGAATCCCCTGCTAGCCCTGCAAGGGTACCGGGTCCCACTTGCCCTTGCCGCAACGGCCGCGGTGATGCTCGGGTACGATCCCGCACCGCTTTCCACCTTTTCCGGGGTGGCGGGTCGCATGTCGGTACGAAAACACAAAAACGTTCTTGTCATCGACAATGCAAACAGCGGCACAACGGTTGAAACAACGGTCGAGGCCGCCCGATACGCCCGTGCCTGTGCAGGATCTCCTGGGATCACGCTGGTGATCGGGACGGTTAAAGGAGACGGTGCCGTCTGTGAAGGGTTCCCTTATGAGCAGATCGTATCGGCAATCGAAACGATCCGGCCCCGCTCGGTCATCTGGGTGGGGGATCCCCCGGAACATAAAGAAAAATCCGGGTCTTCTGTCCCGTGGAGAATCGACGCAGTCTGTCCGACCCTTGAGGAGGCCGAGCGCTGTGCTCTTGAAAAAACAACGACCGGTGCTATTGTGCTAGCGGTCAAGACATGGAGGTAACTGGTATGCCAGCACGATTCATGCACCCCCGTCCGAGTTCGATTGTGGCCGCACTCTATACCGCACGCGACCTCAAGGTGGATGTGGCGATCCTGCACGGCCCATCGGGCTGCTCGTTTAAGCACGCCCGGCTTCTCGAAGAGGACGGGATGCGGGTACTTACGACCGCACTTGCGGACAACGAGTTTATCTTTGGCGGCCAGAAGCCACTCGAAGAGATACTGCGATACGCAGAAAATACGTTTTCCCCAAAAAGGATGGCCGTGATTGGAACCTGCGTCTCGATGATCATCGGCGAGGATCTCACATCGGCCATTGACAGCGCGGGGATCACGATACCGACAATTGCCGTGGACATCCATGCAGGATTTCCCGAGAATATTTCCGGCGTGCTTGCGACCCTTGATGCGGCAAAGGAAGCCGGGTGGATCACCGAAGACGAACTCGCACGCCAGTACCGGCTCATGGGAAAAGCAAACGAGGTCGAAAAAATCCGGGGCGCCGCGTCGCAGGCATACATCGAACCCTCACGGGGAGACTTAAAGCACGTAGCCGCACAGCGCCTTATCGAATGCGCGAAAAGCGGGGCAAAGGGAGTCGCGATCTTAAATGCCAAAAAAGAGACGGCTTATATGTTTGCCGACGAACTAATCGCACTTCACGATGCCTGCCCCGACGCGAATATTACGTACATCGCAAATCTCGACAACCGGGGCCTGCCCAAGGTGCGGGCGGATGCACAGCGGATCCGGGACGAGATGGCAAAGCGCGGCGTGCCGCTGGAGATAAACGGGGCGCTGGACGAGTATGGGGCAAACGGTGACATACTCGGGGCCCGTCTCCGGGAACTTGCCCCGCAGTTTGCCATTATTGCCGGCGTCCCGCACGCGATTCCCCCAGAGTACACGAACGGAATCGAGTGCTTCTCGGTGACAAACGGTCCCCGTCAGGTCGCGCCGCTTCATGCAATCGGGCACCAGCATGTGCTCGTTGAGATCGACCTCCACCCAAAGACGCTGGGCGTGCGGGAGATCGTGGAGAGCGAGTTTGGTGCGGTGCTCCGGAGCCTTGTATGAAAGCGCTGCTCATTACCGGCGACCGGTCCGGTAGCGGGAAAACGAGCATTACGCTCGCGCTTGCAGCTCTCCTGAAAAAACGGGGCATTGTCCAGACCTTCAAGGTTGGGATGGACTATATTGATCCTTCGTACCTTTCCGCGGTCTCAGGCCGCCCCTGCCGGAACCTCGACAATTTTGCGCTCGGCGACCGCCAGGTCCGGGATATCTTCTCGTTCGGGTGCCGGGGCGCCGACTTTGCACTGGTCGAAGGGGTGCGGGGCCTTTATGAAGGGGCTGAGGCGCTGGATGATACCGGCAGTACGGCCGCAATTGCAAAGACGCTCGACCTGCCGGTGGTGCTCGTGGTCTCGGCGCAGAGCATCACCCGGAGTGCCGCTGCGATCGTGAAGGGATTCCAGGCATTTGATCCCGATGTCAGGATCGCCGGCGTCATTCTAAACCAGGTCAAAGGCGGCTCGCACAAGGAAAAAGCGACGCGGGCGATCGAATATTACTGTGGTGTGCCGGTCATCGGCGCGATCCCCCGGATGGACGAGATGCAGCTTGCCATGCGTCATCTCGGCCTTGTCCCGTACCGCGAGGGAGCGGGCCGGGGGGATTTTGACGAGCGGATCCGGACGATCACCGACATTATCGGAAGATACGTGGATCTCGACCGGCTCCTTGCGCTTGCAAAAGGGATCCCGTCATGTCAAAAAGCCTCGCTGCTCAATCCCTCTCCGGAGCAGGATATGCGCATCGGGGTCGCTTACGACGAGGCGTTCAACTTCTACTATGCTGATCTCTTTGATGTTCTCCCATCGCTTGGGGCAAGCGTCGTGCAGTTCAGCCCTGTTCACGACCGGCTGCCGGATGCGGATGGGTTCATTATCGGCGGGGGATACCCGGAGCTCTTCGTGCCGGAACTGGAGGCGAACGACCGGATACGGGAAGCAATTCGTGATGTCTCAAAGAACGGTACACCCATCTATGCAGAGTGTGGCGGGCTCATGTATCTCACGAACCGGATGGTACTTAATAAAGGCTGGCAGGGTCGGGAGACTGAACTCTCCGGAGCGATGTGTGGGGTGTTCCCGGGCGATACCCGGATGCCGGCCCGGCGCGTGGTCAGCTACGTAGAGGGTGTCAGTAATGCCCAGTGCCCAATGGGTGCAGCCCGGTTCCGGGGCCATGAGTTTCATTACTCGGAAGTGGCACTCGATCCATCGACAAAATTTGCCTACAAACTTTCGCGGGGGATCGGGATCAGGGAGATGCTGGACGGTGCGGTAATAAAGAACACGCTTGGGAGTTACACGCACCTGCACCCGGTGGGAAGCCGGGAGATGTTCCGGAACTTTGTCGATGGTTGCCGGAGCCGGAAGTGATAAGTGGCTCATTAGGTGCGAGAACTGGGTGCTGTTTTTTATTCGTATTTTTACTTTGAGTGATCGAAAGGGCTGCATTAGAGAAGGATGAGGAAAAAGACCGGGCATCACCGGTCAGCAGAGACCCTAGTAAATAATAGGAGGGTTCCCCGCCTCAGGGCCTCTCCAAGGCACACGATGGGGCGAGTGCGGTTTTACCCGTCCTGATCCGCCGCGGGAGCGTCCCTTCGGGGGCGGCGGCACACATCGTAATTACAGAGATCTGCAACGATCCCCTCATTATTGAGGAATGATTTGCCTGATGCCCACATCATCACCCGCACCGGATCAAAGAAAAAATACAAGACGATCGACATCCCATAACACAATATGATCATTTACATTGACGGGAAATACCTCCCCGAAGGCCTTGCAAAGGTCTCCGTGTTCGATCACGGCCTGTTATACGGGGATGGTGTTTTTGAAGGGATCCGCGCTTACAACGGCAGGATATTTCGGTTAAAGGAACATCTCGACCGGCTCTACGATTCGGCAAAGACGGTCGATATCCAGCCTCCGATCTCAAAAGAAGCGATGACCGAGGCGATCTGCGAGACGCTGCGCCGGAACAAGCTCAAAGATGCCTACATCCGGCCGATCATCACCCGGGGCGTCGGCGACCTCGGCCTTGACCCCCGCAAGTGCGAGAAAGCCTCGGTTATTGTCATTGCCGTGACCTGGGGCGCGATGTACGGCGACCTGTACGAGAAGGGCCTCAAAGCGATCACTGTCTCGGTCCGGAGAAACGCCGCAGAGTCCCTCCCACCCAACGTGAAGAGTCTCAATTACCTCAACAATATCCTCGCGAAGATCGAGGCGAACTACAAGGGTGGCGACGAGGCGATCTTCTTTGACACGAACGGGTACGTGGCAGAGGGTTCGGGCGACAACCTGTATATCGTCAAGAACGGCGAGATCATTACCCCGCACACGCTCAACAACCTCCGGGGCATCACCCGGATGGTCGTAAAAGAGATCGCAGAGTCGCTCGGGATCACCTTCCGGGAGCAGAACCTCGGGTACTTCGATCTCTACACCGCGGACGAACTCATCTGCACCGGCACAGCCGCTGAAATTGGCCCCATCACGTGGGTTGATGGCAGGGTCATTGGCTCGGGCAAGGTCGGCCCCATTACCCGCCAGCTGATGGCAGCGTTCCATGCCGTAACTGCAAAGGAAGGATACCCCATCGCAAAGAAAGTTACAGGCACAAAAAAGACCGTTATGAAAAAAGTCGCGATCAAAAAGACGGCAGCAAAGAAGAGTGTGGCAAAGAACGCTGCACCAAAGAAGAGATAAATTTTTTTTGGTAAAGTGCCAATCTAGCCCCTAACCTCTGGTTCTGACAATCGTCCGCTCCCCCCTTGCGCCAGCCCTGCCCCCATGGGGGGGCGAGGGCGCATGCGATTCTTCTGTATTACCAAAAATTTCGGTCCATGTAATACCACACTATCGCAACCGGGGCGCCATAGCGGCGGGGCGAAGCCCCTGAAGCGTCAGTGTTTTCCGGTCATTGACAGATGTACTTTTTCACCATACATTTTAGGTTCGCAGATTTTCTTATTTTTTCCATCGTAAATCCCTCCTGGATTTAGGGACTGAAATAGTACATTACCCTTTTTTTTAACGATAATTGGCGGGAAGACTCCGTTACTCTCCTGTGCCTGTTTCCATAACCTATTTATCAGGTAGAGTAAAACTAGTTAGAGCAATACGCTGCTATAGTGTAGACCGGCCAATCATGCGGGCCTTTCACGCCCGCGACTGGGGTTCAAATCCCCATAGCAGCACTCTTATACTGATGGTTAAATTCTCTAACTTCATTTTTCAAAGAGCACGAGTTAGAGATTCTCCAAAGCAGGGTTTTGTTAACTTGTTGAGGTATAGTATATTTTTTCAGGCATAGAAAAATTGATTATCTCCCAACATGTTAACAGAGCCCCCGACCGTTTTTACGCACCAGAACGCGGACGGCGGAACGCAAAAAGCAGGAATGCCACGGTGCAGGCACCGATCGTTACTGGAACCGGGACAAGAGCTGAAAAGCCCGGGAAAATTGTGGCATTTTTTTTCAGTTCAATCGTACTCGTCACCGTCTGGTTGGCAATCACATATGCCTGCACTTCGACAGGGACATACCCCTCAAGCGTTGCATTGATCGTGTGGTTGCCAGCGGTAAGGTTCGTGCTCGTGAACGGCGCTGTCCCCCCATTGTTCCCGTCAAGAAGGATATGTGCACCGGCAGGGGTTGTGTTGATAACAAGGGCCCCGGTCTTTGGCTGGAGCGTTGCGTTCACTTCAGTTACCGCTCCCGCTTCAATCGTTGCCGGTGTTGTGAATTTCTCATAATTAAACCGGGAGAACGTGATTGTGTATGTGCCGGGATCGAGACCGGACACGTTCAGCGGTGTGCTGCCTTTATAGTTCCCATTTATTACCACCGAGGCATTATCCGGTACCGAGCGGAGGTCAAAGCTGCCGGGAATGCCGGGGGTTGCGGTGACGACACTGATGCTTGGGTTGCCCAGGGAAACGGAAATCGTACTGTATCTCGCCTCATCCAGATTGGAGCGATCATTGGGGCTGTCAACCACATATATAGTATATATTCCGGCATCAAGGCCTCCACCGAGGGAACTTGTGCCCCAGTCATATTCCCAGTGATCGTGATCGTCAACGCTGACCTCGGTAAACCCGCCCTGGTCCGCCCGACGGTTGATGTTATCCAGCGCAACGCCGTTCGCCGGAAGGTTTGGCCCGGTCAGGAAGAGGTAGACGGTCGAACTGGTATAACAGTATCCCGAGAGTTTAACGATGTTACCCAGATACGACTGTGTCGAACCGGATGCAGCTGCCGCACCCGCGAGCATAAAGAGCAGGAGAATTCCTGCATACAGGTTCCGGTGTTTCAAGATACACCCCTCAACAAAAGTTTATTATTATTTTCTCTACCCTATACACATCGCACGGCCAGATAAAATAATAATTTTTAGTCCCGTCCATCATCACGCCGTGCTGTTCGCCGCGTTTACCGTTGTTGTCACATTGGACATAAGGGATTGTGTGGGGAGAGGTGTCGGGGTAGGTGTCGGAGTTGTAAGGGCAAACTGCAGGTCAATTCTGCCCTTGGGGGTGGTCGTTGACAATGTTTTTACCGCATTACCCTCCTTGTAGATGATAACTTTCAGCTCGTCACCAGAGCCATCTGTCTTCTGGAGATCTACGGCAACTGTACCGCCACTGGTGGGAATAATATAGAAGTGATCGCCGGTATCTGTTACTTCAACCTGTGAACCCGGGGTACCTATAAGACCGGTGTAGATCTTATCGTATGTGACTTTAGCCCAGACTCCTGTCGAAGGGACAAGCACCTGTGCGGTTGTCGGCACTGCCGTTGTAACGATTGTTGTCATGACCATCGTCGGTCTCAGTGTCGGCATGGTTGTGGACGTGGTGGGTATTGTTGTTGTCACCGGCATAATTTCGGTATTTTTCTGCATGTTATTCATGACCATAAATCCGCCGGCTGCTACAGCGATGATCACGATAAGGATTATGACCCCCGAAAGAATCATTGTCCGTTTTTTCCGGGGTGCTGCAGGAACCGGTGGCAATGGAGGAACCGGGGGTATGGGCGGTACTGCCGGTGCTGCGACCGGTTCCGCTCCCGGTACCGTCGTTTCTGCCGCGGCGGGAGTTGTTTCAGCTGTCGGTACTGCGGGTGCGTCGGCAGGAACAAAGAGTGCCTTTTCCGGTTCCGGGACTGCCGGGGCAGCTTCCGTGCGGGGCACCGAATCCTCAATCAGGGGTTCAATCGAGTGGATGATCTGCTCAATGGGCCGGCCTTTACGGTCACCCGATCCAGATGCAACCGCCGGGGCCGTGGCAATCTGCCCGGGGGTTGCGGAGGCTGCCGCCTCTTCTCCCGGGGTGGCAACCTTGGTCCCACACCGGTTGCAGAATGTCGATCCCTGGGGGATGCGGTTCCCGCACCGGCCGCAGAAAGATCCCTCGGGGAGCGACGTGGTCTCGACAGGTTTCGGAGGCAGGTGGCTGGTGTCCACCACAATCTTTTTTATGGGGCGGGAAATCTCGATCCCCTTTTTTACACCGGGAGTACCGGTATGTTCCTGATGGGTTTCCCCGGAAATCTGCGCATCCGGCACCATCTCAACCGGGTATGATATCGCTTCGGAAATCTGTTTCTTGAGGGCTTTTACCCATTCGCCCGCCTCGCGTTTGCGCTCGCCGGCAGTCTGCAGGGCAAAGGTAAGCGCGAGCTCCCTTGTATCCGCCGTATCGGTCAGGATGGTCAGCGTGATAACCGGGTCGCGGATTGCATTTTCCCCGGTTGCTACGTTCCGTATCGTTATCAGCGGGATCTGCTGAGTAGGGACAACGTTCTTCTCGCTGTCGATGATGATAAGGCGCCGGTTGGTGAGCACCAGTTCGAACGGCACAGACTTCACCTTGACATGCTGTGCTGTCAGAATAATGGACTCGTCACTTTTCAAATCGGGATAGCCCATAGTACCACGTTCCCTGGTATACTCTTGCATTACCTATGGCAAATAAGTATTTATCAGATGTTTTGCTTTTGATGATAAAAAAGGAGAGGTGAACGGGAAGTGGATTTTACAGGAACTCCCGGTCGTTCATGTACTGCCTGAGGACTTCCGGAATCGTCACCGATCCATCCTTGTTCTGGCAATTCTCTAAAATGCACCGCAGCGCCCTTGACGTGGCAATCGCGGTCGAGTTGAGGGTGTGGACATACCGTTTTGACTCGAAATTCTCTTTGTCCCGTACCCTGATGTTGAGGCTTGCTGCCTGGTACGCGGTGCAGTTGGAGCAGGAGACAACCTCCTTGTAGGCGTTCTCGCGCGGCATCCAGGCCTCGATATCGTATTTCTTTGCGGCTACCGTGCCGATATCGCCGGTACAGATGTTGACCACATGATAGGGGAGTTCCAGTTTTTTGAAAATCTCTTCAGCATTTCCCAGCAATTCTTCGTGGATTTGCCAGGAGTCCTCGGGTCTGCAGAAGACGAACTGCTCGATCTTTGTAAACTGGTGGACGCGGAAGAGCCCTTTTGTGTCAATCCCGTGTGCCCCGATCTCCCGGCGGAAGCAGGGGGAGAGGCCTGCAAGGCGCAGCGGCAGGTCTTTTTCTTCGAAGATCTCGTCCTGGTACATCGCAGCGATCGGGTGCTCGCTTGTCGCGATCAGGTACACATCATCGCCGTTGATCTTGTACATGACTTTCTCGAAATCGTCGAGATCGGTGACTCCCTCATACGAACTGCGGTTGATCATGAACGGCGGGACAACCGGTGTAAATCCTTTCTTTTCGAGCAGGTCAAGAGCAAAGCGCTGGAGCGCGAGATCCAAGAGGACAAGGTTCCCTTTCAGGAAATAGAAGCCTGCGCCGGAGATCTTCGTCGCCCGTTCAAAGTCTGCCCAGCCCCGGTCGGCAGCAAGCTGCCCGTGGTTCCGGATCTCGAAGTCGAACGTGCGCGGGGTGCCAACGCGCCGGATCTCGATGTTTTCGGTATCGTCTTTTCCCTGCGGTACGCTCTCGTGCAGGGTGTTGGGGAGGCGCATGAGCCTGGTGCGGATAAGTGTTCTGATCTCTTCCTGTTCGGTGTCGTTGTCCTTGATCATTTTCGGGAGTTCGGCAGCTTCTGCCATCAAGGAGGCTGAATCTTTTCCCGCTTTGCGCGCTTCGTTGATCTCGCGTGCAATCGTGTTTCTCCGGCGCCGCAGTTCATCGGTCTGTACTTTGAGCTCGCGGGATCGTGCGTCTTTTGCAAGAATCTCATCTACCCATGCAATCTTTTCCGGGGCATTTCGTTTCAACAGATCGGCTTTTACGATCTCCGGGCTCGCCCGTACAAACCTGATATCTAACATTTCGCGCACCTCAAACGACATTCCCCCGATTCTGGTATAAGGGATCTTTTCTGGTTTTTACTATTTCAGTAATAGTGTATCTTGTTTTACCTTATTATGCTTCAATGCGCCCGCAACAGATACCTGCCGGCATACCCCTGCCCCGGTTTCCCAAAAAAAACGCAGCTGCTTCCGAAAATATTTTAAATCACCAAATCTGGGTTTTATCTGATTAAACTCAGCAGATTATTTCCTGTGCTGGCAAGGCGTGTTCATGAATGGGTTCAATTACCAAAAAAACACCGCTGAACGGGATAATTATATATGAATCCGGTATCTACCTGTTTGATGGTAGGAAACGGCCCCGTTATTTTTGGGAAACTTTTCTTCAACTGCCATTCAGATCGAATGGGATCGAATGGGGGGATGACAGAAACAATGCACTGAATGAAGGAAAGGAAGGGTACTATGGATTTTTTATCAAAATTCTATTTTAATTACAGCCGGATTATCAAGACTATCAAGATCTACCTGCTGCTTGCTGGTCCGGGCCTGATTGTGATGATCGCAGACAACGATGCCGGCGGGATCACCACCTATGCAGCAACCGGTGCCAAATTCGGGTACAACCTCATCTGGTTCCTCGTCCTTCTTGGCCCTGTCGCGTATTTCGTGCAGGAGATGACGGTCCGGCTGGGTGCCGTCACCAAGCACGGGCATGCAGAAGCGATCTTCAGTGCATTCGGCTCATTCTGGGGCTGGTTTTCCCTTCTTGATCTTAGTATCGTCAACTGGCTGACCATGGTCACCGAGTTTGTCGGTATGACCGCAGCGCTCAGCATTTTCGGTGTCTCCCCCATAATCACCGTTGTCATCGTCATATTTGTCATGCTCGGAATCGTCATGTCGGGACGGTACTGGACGTGGGAGAAGATCACCATGGCATTCTGCCTCGTCAACCTGATCTATATCCCGGCAGCAATTATCATCCACCCCTCGGTCTCCGATATTCTCAGGGCGGGTATTATCCCCAATTTCCCGGGAGGATTTAACGGGGAACTGTTCTTCTTCTTGATGGCAAATATCGGCACGACCATCGCACCATGGATGATCTTCTTCCAGCAGAGCGCAGTTGTCGATAAGCAGATGAAGGAGAAGGATATTCCGTGGGGCAAATTTGACACATTTATCGGTGCGATCTTTACCGTAATCGTTGCGATCTTCGTGATTGTCGTGACCGGCACGCTCCTTTACGGGATGAATATCGAGAGTGCCGCACAAGCCGCACAGGTTATCATGGGGGTACACCCCCTGGTAGGGACGCTTGTCGCCATCGGTCTCTTCGATGCCGGTTTCCTCGGCGCGATCTGCATAGCGCTCACAAACTCATGGGCATTCGGTGAGGTCTTCGGGTGGGCGCACTCGCTGAACTATAAGGTAAAAGAGGCGTTCTGGTTCTATGTGTATTACTTCATAGGACTGATCACCGCCGGGGCGGTGGTTCTCATACCAAACGCTCCGCTGATATTGATCACTCTCTTTGTGCAGGTCGTTGCGGTGACCCTCCTGCCGGCGGCACTGATATTTTTAATCATCCTCCTGAACAGCGAGGAGATCATGGGGAAATATAAAAATACCCTGTTTGATAATATTGCAAACATATCGATCGTCGTGTGCATTATCATCGTGTCTACATTGTTCGGTATCAGTACGCTGTTCCCGAACCTATTCGGATAATGAAGGGAGAGAAATGGTAGCAATTGAAAGCATCTTCGGGGAACGGATCGGAAGTACCATCCATGAATTGACCGGGACGATTACGAGGATCAACAAGAGATATGCAACGCCCAAGATTAAACTTTCAAAAGGAGCAGAATTTGCCCTTCTCTTCCTCAGGCTGTATCTCATCTTTCTCGTGATCCTGCTCGGGTACAAATTCTGGACGATCGTCCATGGGGGTGCATGATGGCGCAGCCGGATACTGCAAATACACCGGTAACGGCGGGGGACCTCGGGATCCTTCTTTCCGATATCCTGAATGTCCCTATCCTGCGTTCAGGGAAGAAAATAGGATCGCTTGCAGACCTCGTGATTGCGGAGACCGCAAAGATCCCGGAGGTGCGGTCATTGTACGTCTCCCGGTCTTTTGGCAACCCCAGTCTCCTTATCCCGTGGGAGAATGTCCACACCCTCACAGGCCGGGGAATCGAGGTCACCATCGGAGATCTAACCCCATATGAGATCGAACCGACCGATGATGTCATTCTCCTCCGTGATTATATCCTTGACAAGAAAGTGATCGACCTTGAAGAGAATGAGGTCGAGATAGTCTACGATATCCGGCTTGTCCTCCGAAACAAGAAACTGTACGTGACCGATGTTGATACCGGAAAGGCAGCCCGTCTCCGGAGGCTGGGCCTCGGAATACTTGCAAAGATTCTCTACACTAACGCCGACTCCGAAGCAGAGCAGATGATCTCATGGAAATACATTCAGCCGCTCCCGACAAATATCGGGAGATTCAAGGGTAATATCAAGCTGAATGTCTTAAAAGACAAACTTTCTGAGATCCATCCTGTCGATCTTGCGGATATTCTCGAAGAGATGGATCACGATCAGCGGGTCATGCTCTTCTCCACACTCGAACACGAGCATGCGAGTGATACGCTCGAAGAGATCGAACCCCAGGTGCAGCGCGATATCATCTCTTCGCTCTCAACGGATAAGGTCGTCCTGCTCATCAACGATATGACCCCGGGACAGGCAGCCGACGTCCTATCAGTCATCCCGCATGCAGATGCCGAGGATATTCTTGCGGCGCTCAATCCTGATACTGCGAGGAACCTGCGGGCGATCATGGAAAAACAGGAGGAGAAGGTGATCCATTATACAACCCAGAAGATCCTCACGTTCTCCCCGGATACCCTTGTCGAGTATGTACAGAACGATTATCCCCGGCATGCACGGGGAAAAGATGTCGTTATGTATGTCTACGTGGTAGATGGCGAGAACCGGCTGCTGGGTGTAATCGATTTAAAGGAACTATTGAGTGCGGATGACAAGGCGCCGCTCTCCGCGATCATGACCGAGAATGTGATCGCGTTAAATGCTGATAGTACCCTGAAAGAGGCATCGGCGGAATTCGAACGGTACAATTTCCGGGCCCTGCCGGTCACGGATGACGATGATCGCCTTGTCGGGGTCATCAAGTACCGGGATGTCATGAACCTGACGCATCACTTTCTCGAATAGGTATATGATCCGGAAGACTAAAGGTCATCTTCCATGACACATCCTGCATCCCGGGATCGTGCAATCGAGCCTGGTAAAGGTGCAGGTACATGAACGGGGATCGCAATGCGGACTGCTGGGAAAACGATTACTCCCGGCGGGGACGGGTCTGGGGCGGGGCGGTCCACCAGATTCCACCTTTTCGCGCCGGCCAGCGCGTGCTCGAACTCGGGTGCGGGAACGGGAAGACCTTTTCTGCAGTGCTGGAAAAAAAGTGCGAAGTCGTCGGCATCGACTTTTCTATCTCCGCTGCGATCCTGTGCAGGTCTCTTGCCCCAAAGACCGGACAGGGGGAGATTGCCCTTGCCGATGTACGCCACCTGCCGTTTGCCGATGCCTCGTTCGACGTGGCGATCGCGTTCCACGTGATCGGGCACCTGCCTGAGGCCGGACGCGTCCGCTGTGTTGACGAATCGTCACGGGTGCTCAGGGCAGGGGGAACCCTGTTTTTTTCCGGTTTTTCGGTCGGGGATTTCCGGGCCGGCACCGGCCATGAGACTGAACCGGGCACGTTCGAACGGAAAAACGGGATCTCAACCCATTACTTCACCGAAGGTGAGGTACGGGCGTTGTTCCGCTCAATGCAGCCCCGCGAATGTGTCACCCGACGCTGGACGATGACGGTGCGCGGGCGACCGCTCCCCCGCGCCGAGATCGCCGCCACGTTTAAAAAAATCTCCTGAACCAGAGGGCGTTTTACCATTGTCCGTCGGATCAAGAAGGAATTATTAAATGGACATGCGACGTTCTTCTCTTTCGCACTTGGAAGTGATTGTGTGAAAAAATTATTCTTTTGAGATGTACCACCCAGTTTGGGTCTCGTCAAGGATCTTCTGGTCTGTTTTTTGTGTGAACATGCTGACAACAATCATGAGCACAATTGAGATGACAAACGGGAGGAACGAGAAGTGCACAGGAAGATTGGCAAAGTTGTAGCCGAGAAGGGTGATCTTGAAGTAGTTGAGAGTTCCGAAGATGACTGCGGAAAGAAGACCGACAGTCATGCTCGCAAGCGCTCCGTCTCGTGTTGCGCCCCGCCAGTAGAGACCGGCAAGGAGCGGGACGGCAAAAGTGGCAAGCATGACGCCGATACCCATCCAGATAAGGCTTGCAAGCGCATCAGGTGGGTTGATCGCAAGGATCATCGTGCCGATTGCGGAGAGCACCACAATCACTTTCGAGAGCAGAACGACGCTTTTGTCGCTCGCGTCCGGTTTTAGGACTTTCTTATAGAGGTCCCAGGAACACATCGCACCGATAGTCAGCATCAGCCGGTCGGTGGTCGACATGACAGCGGCAAGCACGATCACCGCAAAGACTGCCCAAAGTGCAATGATGGGGAGCGAGTACTGGATGCCGTAAAGAATGACAAAGTCGGATGCGTTCGAGACGGCCGGCAGGGTAAAGACACCTTCCTTTACCATGACAAGGCCGGCAAAACCGGCGAACTTTAAAAAGAACATTGCCACGCCGTAGATCAGCAGTGCAACCAGCGGGGCCCACTTAAAATACTTAACATCCTTTATCGCGAGCACGTTGTTGATCACGTGCGGTGCGCAGGCAAGTCCTACCATGAGCATGATCGCAAACGAGACAATGTATGCAGGAGCAAATGCGCCGGTCGGCATCCACGGCATCACAAGGTTCGGGTTAACGGTTGCAATGACTTCGTTAACATGCGTAAATCCGCCGGCATAGAAGATGACGATCGGGGCCATGACAAAGATCCCGGCAATAAGGATAATGGACTGGATAAGGGAAGCCCATGCGACCGCGTAGAGTCCGCCGATAGTCGTGTAGGCCATCGTGACCAGGGTTGCAATAAGAAGCGCAAGCCAGAGCGGGATTGCAAAGAGCCACATGAGGACAATGGCAATTGCGGTGTACTGCCCGACAAGATAGATGAGCGAAACAATAATTCCGGCAATGGCCGAGAGCGAGCGGAGTGCCGTCGGACTTTCGTACCGGTGTGCAAGGTAGTCCTGCACGGTGACATAGCCGGAGGTCTTTGCGACGTTATGGAGTTTTACGCCAAAGAAGATGACGCAGAACCCAATCGAAAGCGGGACAAAGATCTGTTCCCACATGGTCGGCCAGCCGGCACGATACCCGAGTCCGGAGACTCCGAGAAGTGACATCCCGGAGCAGACCGCGCCAATCATCAGGAGGACAAAGACCCAGAACCCAAGCGAGCGGCCGGCGACAAGGTAGTCTTCTGCGGTTTTGACTTTGCGCGATGCCCAGACCCCGATCCCGAGCAGGATCAGGAAGTAAAACGCAATGATCGCAACAGTCAGCACGTCTGCCATTTAGTCATGCCCCCCGAAGGTCAGGCCCCAATACAACAATGCTGCAATGGCGATGACAGTTAACCCGCCAAAAACAATGATGGTTATATCCGGTAATCCAAACATAATACCTCGTTAAGTTGTAACATGTTAACATATAACACAATCGAAATGTATCGGACTATCATCAGGTGGAATGGATGGAATCTCCCATGGGTGACCTGAGCTGATACCGGGTATTTCTGCCTCTATACGGGTTCCGATCCCCCTCATTTTTCAGCCGGGAGGCACCTATTCACCAAAAACAGGCACGAATTCAGGGTGCATGAGGTATTTTCACGTCATAGAAAAAAACACCTAATAGCACAGTTCCAGTGATCAGATTTTCCCGGAAGGTGCTGGCGGTTGTGGAAACGGTAAAACGGCAGTTTTACGGATCCTTCTCCACACAAGATAACCGGATCCCCTGTCACAACCCCCTCACCCGCTCGATCACCTTTTCATCATCCGCCCCCGGACTATTCACCCGCTTCGACACCGGGTATGCCTCAATCCCCTCCACAGGATACGGCTAAGGATCCGGTGCATCTCGTCAGCGGAAAGAACATCCCGGGACAGCCAGCGCATCTCGTCATCCTGCATGAGGATCACCGGCATCCGGTCGTGAATGGGCGCCATCAGGGATTTTGCGGCGGTCGTGATGATCGTATACGTCATAAAGGTTGTGCCCGCCGGGTTGCGCCAGATGTCGTAGAGGCCGGCAAAGGCAAAGACCGGATCGTCTCGTACGTGGAAGTAGAACGGGACTTTGCGCCCGCCTTCCAGTTTCCATTCAAAGAAACCGCTCGCAAGAACGATGCAGCGCTTCGTCCGCAGAAGATCGCGGAACATCGGCTTCTCCGCGAGACCTTCAGCCCGGGCATTGATCGGGCGGTACGTTGCCGTGATGTCCTTTGCCCAGTGCGGCACAAGACCCCACTGCATCATGACCGCTTCGGCGCGCTCGTGCAACCACCACGATCACCGGGTTCGTACTGCCTGGCGCGATGTTGAAGTGCGACCGGAAGCCGATCGCCGGGTCGATCACCCGGAATCTCCCGCAGAGATCGTCGATACAGGCAAGCGAGTACCGGCCGCACATGATAGCGGTTATTCTCATGCAGGGGCTCATCAATCTTGCGTCAGATACCGGTAAAAAATCACTTTCACACCACTCATGGCCGGCACTTTATCCCCCTCAGTGCAGGAGGGATCCGGTGCTATGCAAAAAACCCCAGTCCGCAAATACCAAGTGGTCGAAGAAGCAGAGATCGACCTTGTCCTCCAATGCAGAGATAGCCACGAATTTTATGAGAGATATCATACGGTGTTTCCCGATACAAAAAAAGGTCTCGTCAGTATCTCAAAGATCTGGAAGCGAAGGAGCGAATTTGCAAAGAAACGGCCGCTGTCCATTCCTGCAGCAGAATCTGGAACAAAATCCGCGTATGACCTCTCGTCCTTGATCTCCGAGCAGACAAAGATCATGGGAGAGATCTCCGCGCTTACTTGGGAAAACCTCGAAGTAAACCGGCAGATTCTTGCGGCACTTGCAAAGCAGAACCAGATCCTGACCGGGCACTCCGAGAACATCGTGCGGGAACCGCCAAAAGAATCTTCACATCAGACCTTCGCATTACTACATCCCGTGCAGAATACAGCGCCCGAGATGCAGACCCCGATCATGGTCGGTTCGTAAGAGCCATCAAATTTTATTGCGAAATCCGCACAAAGGAATTCTTATGCAGATGGCACCCTCCATCCACGCGCTCAGGCATTCGTTCAGGGTTCCGATAGCGCCTAGTATCGCACTCGACCGGTTCGTATACTCGTATCTCGTTTACGGTGAGACAATCACCCTCATCGACACGGGGGTAGCAGGATGTGAGGCGCAGATCTTTGACTCTATCCGGTCCACCGGCCGCAACCCGTCAGAGATTGCACTGATCATCCTTACCCATTCGCATCCAGATCATATCGGGGCATCACGGGCAATCCAACAGGCAACTAAGTGCAGTATAGCGGCGCATTCCTTGGAGCGGGCATGGATAGAGGACGTGGAACTCCAGAACCGCGAGCGGCCGGTGCCGGGGTTTGCCACGCTTGTTGGTGGATCGGTGCAGCTTGATCACGAACTTGAAGATGGGGAATCAATAGAGCCCGATGAGACCAGAGCCGGGGAAATGCAGGTATTCCACACACCGGGACACTCGCCCGGGTCTATCTCGCTTTTCATGCACAGTGAAGGGGCGCTTTTCTCAGGTGACGCGATACCGGTGACGGGAGATCTACCGGTCTATGATGATGCCCTCGCATCCGTGCAGTCGGTTAAACGGCTTCGGAGACTTACCGGCATCCGGGTTCTTCTCTCGGCATGGGAAGAACCGAGAAAAGGAGAGGAGGCATACCGACGGATGGACCAGGCAGTTGAGTACCTCCAGATGATACATGAAGCCGTGCTTGCTAATGCCGGTACAGATCCTCCTGACCTGATGGAATTTACCAGAAAAACCGCTAAAGCTATCGGCCTGCCTCCTCAGGCAGTTAATCCCCTGCTCGCCCGAACCTTTACAGCAAACCTGCGAGTACGGGACCGGAAAAGCCTCCTGGCAGATTTCACCCGATAGAGAGTTGAAGGATAAAGCCCTCAACCTTGCACCAGCCACCGGTGAGAAATCACTTTCACACCACCCATGGCCAGCCCTTTACCCCCCTCAGTGCAGCAGGGATCGGTGCTATGGATATTGCTGAGGAGATGGATTTCAAGGTGCTGCACGGGATCGTAGACTGCCTCTGGGTGGAGGGGTCACCAGTCGAGGCTCTCCGGGAACGGGTCGAGCGTAAAACCGGCCTGCCCCTTGAAGCAGAACACTTCGACTGGATCGTCTTTTTGCCGCTCGCGGACGGGTTTGGTGCCTACAACCGGTATTACGGCCGGCTCCCGGATGGCAGCATCAGGGTCCGGGGGGTTGCCGCCCGAAGGCACGATACGCCGGAGTACGTGCGGGAGATGCAGCGCCGGATGTTCGCGGTCATGGCGCGTGCAAAAAATAGTGCGGAACTCAAATCGACCGGTAAAGAGGTCGCGGATATTTTCCGGGAAACGGTAACCAGCCTGCCGGCAGCGGATCCCAGGCAGATGGTGATCAACCACCGGATCAGCCGGCTCACGTACTCCCACCGGTGCATCGAAGGCGCGGCGGTGCAGGCATACCGGGATCACGGGATCGGGATCGCGCCCGGCATGAAGATCCAGTATATCGTGACCGATGCCAGACGGTACCGGGTGGAACCGGCCTGGTGTGCGAAATCCTTCGATCTGTCGTTTTACCGCGGGCGGATCGACAGGGCATATGCCGAGATTGTGAGTGCGTATTCCCAAAGAAACCAGGTAAAAAAATTCCCTGTGATACATTCGGTATAGACACCTTTACGGAAACAGGGTAACCGGGAAAAAAGAGTGCCTTTTAAAAAAGTTCTAACTCCCCTCATCTCTCTTGTTTATTAAAAATTACTTGCTGCTCGTTACCGTTTTAGTCCCACGCAAAATCCCGATCCTTCCCGTCCGGATCAGTTCCTTGATCCCAAACTGGCGGAGCAGTTTCTCCATTGCGTTGATCTTGTCAGAATCCCCGACCACCTGGAGGATCACCGACTTTGCACCCACGTCGACGATCTGGGCGCGGAAGATGGTCGCGATCTGCATGATCTCCGCACGGGTCGTCCCCTGGTCGGCGGTCACCTTGAACATCACCAGCTCGCGTTCGACCCGTTCGTTGTCGGTCAGGTCCGAGACCTTGATCACATCGATGAGCTTGTTGAGCTGCTTCATCACCTGCTCGACCTGCGCGTCATCGCCGATCACGACAATGGTGATCCGGCTCATGTCCGGTTCCTCACAGGGACCGACCGCGAGGCTCTCGATGTTAAAGCCGCGCCGGGAGAAGAGACCCGTGACCCGGGAGAGGACACCGGCCTTGTTCTCTACAAGGATGGATAACGTGTGCGCCTTCATGATCGCGGATGCCCCCCGATCATTTCGTTGATCGCAGCCCCGGCCGGAACCATGGGAAAGACATTCTCCTCCCGCTCGATCCGGAAGTCCAGCACAAACGGCCCGTCGCAGTCCACTGCGGCCTTTAAGGACGGCATCACGTCATCGCAGGACTCCACCTTGATGCCGTCGATGCCGTACGCCTGTGCGATCTTCACAAACTCCACCGGCGGAAGCTCGGTGTACGAGTAGCGCCGGTCGTAGAAGAGTTCCTGCCACTGGCGCACCATCCCGAGATACATGTTGTTTAAGATCGCGATCTTCACCGGGATCTTGTACTGCGCCACGGTTCCCATCTCCTGGATGTTCATCTGGATGCTCCCGTCACCGGCCACATCAAAAACCGGCACATCGGGCCGGGCAAAGTGCGCCCCGATAGCAGCCGGGAAACCGTAGCCCATTGTGCCGAGGCCACCGGATGTGATCCAGGTGCGGGGCTGGCGGAAACAGAAGTACTGTGCAGTCCACATCTGGTTCTGGCCCACCTCCGACACGATCACCGCATCGCCTTTTAACAATTCACTCATCTGCTGGAGGATGAACTGCGGATGCAGACACCCGTTGTCCTTCCCGTACCGGAGCGGGTGGTGCTGCTTCCAGTGCTTGATCTTCTTCTGCCACGCGTCGCAGGTACCGATCTTCTTTAAGCCCGCGATCATGTCCGTGAGCACGGATTTCACATCGCCGACGATCGGCACGTCCACGCGCTTGTTTTTCCCGATCTCGGCCGGGTCGATATCGATATGGATGATCTTTGCATGCGGCGCGAAGGTGTCGATCTTGCCCGTGACCCGGTCGTCGAACCGGGCCCCGATCGCGATTAAAAGATCGCATTCGGTGACCGCGAAGTTCGCGTACTCGGTGCCGTGCATCCCGAGCATCCCGAGGTTGAGCGGGTGATCGCAGGGAATGCACCCGAGTCCCATCAGGGTTGTGGTGATCGGGATGCCGAGGTTTGTCGCAAATGTCACGAGTTCCGGCGACGCATTAGACGAGATCACGCCTCCGCCCGCGTAGATGAGTGGGCGTTCGGCCGCCACAATCAGTTCGATCGCCCTGTCGATCTGGCGCTTGTTCCCCTTGTATGTCGGGTTGTAGCCACGGAGTGCAACTTTTTCGGGCACAACCGGTTCCTTGACTGACCGGGTGTTGATATCCTTTGGCAGGTCAATAAGGACCGGTCCCTGCCGTCCCGTGCCCGCGATGTAGAATGCCTCCTGTACCACGCGGGGGATGTCTGATGTGTCCTTCACGAGGTAGTTGTGCTTGGTGATCGGCATCGTAATGCCCTGGATATCCGATTCCTGGAACGCATCGTTCCCGAGCATCGTGGTCGGAACCTGGCCGGTAATGGCGACAAGGGGAACCGAGTCCATGTAGGCCGTCGCAATCCCGGTGACAAGGTTGCAGGCACCGGGCCCCGAGGTGGCAAGGCATACTCCTACCCGGCCGCTCGCGCGGGCATACCCGTCCGCGGCATGAGCAGCTGCCTGTTCGTGCCGTACCAGGATATGCCGCAATGGTGAATCGTAGAGTTCATCATAGATCGGCAGCACCGAGCCGCCAGGGTAACCGAATATCGTATCGGTACCCTCGCGCTGCAGTGCTTCAATGAGGAGTTTTGCCCCGGTTTTCATGTTCGTTCCTCGAGTAGTCTGTTCATTCCGGCGATCATCGCCTCGACGCTCGCCATGATAATGTCGGTGCGGGCGCCTCGTGAAGTAATTATCTTCCCGTCTTTACTTAACCTTACTGTTACTTCGACAAGTGCATCCGTCCCGCCGCTGATCGCGTCGACATGGTACTCTTCAAGCCGGATATCTCCAACATCGGCGATCGATTTGCTGAGCACCTGCATCGCGGCATCGACCGGGCCGTCGCCGGTTGCTGCGCCGGTTATCTCCTTTCCCTTCACTTCGAGCGTGACCGAGGCGGTAGGGAGCATGCTGCTTCCCGAGACGACCGTGAACTGCCGCAGTTTGATCACGGGTTTGCACTCCATCGCAAGCACTGTATCGGCAACGGCCATGAGATCAGCATCGCTTACCCTTTTACCGGAGTCCCCGAGGTCCTTGATCCGTGCAACGATGGCCTTGAGCTGCTGCCCGTTTGGCGCGTACTTCATCTCGTGCAGCGCCGCTTCGACTGATGCAGTACCGGAATGTTTCCCGAGCACGATCCGGCGTTTCCTGCCGATCTGCTCGGGCTGGATCGACTCGTACGTTGTCGGCTCCCGGATCACGCCGTGGGCGTGGATTCCGCTCTCGTGGGTAAACGCCATCTCGCCAACGATTGCCTTGTTGACCGGTAGCGGGACGCCCGTGAGCCGCGAGACAAGGGTCGAGAGGGAATAGATCTCCTCTTTTTTGATCCCGGTCGGGTACCCGTAAAGCACCTCTAATGACATGACCAGTTCCTCAAACGGCGTGTTCCCTGCCCGCTCTCCAAGGCCGTTTACCGTGACGTGGGCACAGGTTGCGCCGGCTTTCAAGGCCGCGACCGTGTTTGCGAGCGCAAAGCCGAGGTCGTCATGGCAGTGGATTGAAAGCGGAGCGATCCCCGCAAGCGGCGGGATGAATGCCGTGATCTTCTCGGGCGTAAGCACGCCCACCGTGTCGCAGAAGCAGAGCCGGTCGGCCCCGCGTTCCACCCCCCCGGAAAAAACCTGCCTGAGGAATTCCTGGTTGGCCCGCGACGCGTCCTCGCCCGAGAGTTCGACAATGAGCCCCCGGCTCTTCGCGTACTCGACCGAACTCCACGCCATCTCCGCAACCTGCTCGCGGGTCTTGCGCATCTTCTTTTCGATGTGCAGGTCGCTGACAGGTATTACGAGATGAACCGAATCGGCGCCGTTGTCCGCGGCATAATCGATGTCGGCTTTCACGGCCCGGACAAACGTGCAGGTCTCGACCGGGAGCCCGGCGCCCGATATAAGCCGGATCGCGTCCTGCTCTCCTGTGGATGCCGCAGCAGAACCGGCTTCGACAACATCGACACCGATGTCTGCAAGCCTTGTCGCAATCTCTAACTTCTGGTCCGGGTTTAACGATACACCCGGGGTCTGTTCCCCGTCCCGTAACGTGGTATCAAAAAAACGCAGTTTACTGGCGAATAAAACACTCACTCATGGTAGACACCATGCTACAGAACTAGGAATGCAGACTATTAAAACGTTCGGACACCGGAATACCCGCACCGGAACCCTTACATGTCCCGGCCGGGTAAAATACCGTAAGGAAAATAATACCCTGGAGACTGTTCCCATGAATGCAGACACACCGTATAATCCGGAACAGGGTATGCCGGAACAGATCGCCGCTGCCATAAACCGGGACTGCACCCGGTTCAAGGCAATGCGGAGCCGGGGTGAACTCGGTGTTGCACTTGCCCGGGTCGTGCTTTTGTATTCGCCCCGCGACATCCGGCAGATGGAGCAGAATTTCGGGAACTCGATACGGGATCTTTCGCCGGATTACCGCAAAGACCTCGAAGAGGCGATCACCGGCCACCTTCTCGGGACATACCAGGCCATCCGGCTCATGGATCAGCAGGGAACGTTCAGGACAAAAAAAGAGCCGGTGACGGATGCGGAGAACACCTACTGGGATATGGTGATCGCACAGTGCCGTCCAGGCACCGGCGACCTCCGGCTCCGTTTCTTAAAATTCCTGCTTGCCGCTTCCTGCATGATCGTGCAGCAGGAGCCGGGCCACCCGGTGGGGATGCGGTTTCCCGGTGGCGACCGGGTCGAACTTATTGATGGAGTGTATTACTGCCCGGTCCGGGAAAAGGCAGGCGATGTTGATGCTGCCCTCTGCCCGTTCTGCCCGGCACAGCAGACGCCGGCAGTCGGGTACCTGAAGCCGCCGTTGAACGCGAGCGAGCACCGGAAACAGGAATTTATCGATAACTGCTACAGGTATCATAATTTCAACGGGTAATGGTGGGAATCGCTTTTAACCGGTATGCCCCGAATCCAACACGACCTCCCTTATGCCGGTTTCACATCCCTAATCCATTCCGTTCCCACCCGTTCGAGGAACCGTGAGCTCCGCTCCTTTGGCTCCGCATGGGTCTTATAATGATTAAGCAGGGCCCGGATAAGATCCCGTACCTCCTTTGAGGTGAGGCCGGTGGCGACCTGCTCTCCCTGCCGTGATTTAAAACCGCTGTGTCCGCCGAAGAATATCGTCCAGCCCTTGGCAGTTCCCATGATGCCGATATCCCGTACCCGGCTCTCCCCGCAGCACCGCGGGCAGCCGGAGACACCGATCTTGATCTTGGCCGGGAATTCTTTTCCCGCATATTCATCGGAGATCTCCCGGGCGAGGTGGATGGAATCCTGCGTGCCATTTTTACAGTACGCGATTCCCGGGCATGACTGGACATACCGTACACCGGGAGTGATGGAGGCCATCCCAAGATTGCCAAGTTCCCTGCGTACATCTGTGATATCCTGTTCCTGAACGCCGACAAGCAGGAAACGCTGGCCTGAAGTTATCTTTACAAGGGGAATATGGTATTTCTTTGCAACCTTCGCAATTGTTTCGAGATTTTCCGGTGTGACGACACCGGCCGGGATCCGGGTCTGGATCGCGTAGGTCTTGCCGTCACGCTGGAGTTTTGCACCATACGTTGCATCGGTCATGGTCTTTCACGGTACAGTTGACTGCACCGGATATGAAGCCTTGGAATGGGGAACGGAGTATTTACAGATAAAACGGGGGCATTCTGCACTATAATGAAATCCGGAAAAAAACTTGTGATGTAAGCAGGTATACAGACCAACAACTCTCACACCAAACGATACTCTTCAATAAAAATAAGACGAGGGCTCCCCGCATCAGGGCCCCTACGGGGCACGGCGGGGGAAGGGAGTTTTTTTTATATCATTTGTATTTTGCATTCTTTTTAGTCTCTGATCCGCCGCGGGGGTGCCCCTTCTGGGGCGGCGGCACTCCTCGCTTGTGGGGGTATGGGGGCATCAGCCCCCATCATCATGATCGCCCGTCCGGATCGTGAGTGATCCAATTCGGCCTGTGATTTATAAATGGCGTTGGGATCAGGGCCGGCAGTTTAAAAAAAGTCCGACAAGTTTAGTGAATACTGCAAAAAAGTTCAAATGAGTTTACGGTCTTTAAAAAAAATCCGGTAATGTTGACAAAGTAAAAAAAAATCCGGCCAATCTGCCGCTCTCATGCGACCGCGCTGCACGCGGCCTGACCGGCCGGGATTGCATATTTCTTCTCGATAAAATGTGCGGCAACTGTCGTTATCGTGACAAGTGCGAGATACACGATGCCGACGCAGAGGAACGTCTCGTTGTACTCGAAGTACTTGGTTGCGATCATCTTTGCCGCACCTGTGAGCTCGATCAATGTGATCATGTACGCGAGAGACGAGTACTTGACCAGGTAGATGAACTCGTTTGTTATCCCCGGGAACGCCTTCCGTAATGCCTGCGGGAGGATGATCCAGCGGATCGCCTGCCACTTTGACATCCCGAGCGCCTGTGCTGCCGTCATCTGCCCTTCTTTTATCGAGTGGATGGCCCCCCGGATATACTCGGAATTGTACGCCGAGTTGCAGCAGACAAAACCGATAACCGAGGCGACAAACGGCGTGAGCATGATCCCGACAGAAGGCATCCCAAAGTACAGGATAAAGAGGAGAAGGAGGAGCGGGCAGCCCTTGCAGAAGATCACAAAACCCCGTGAGATAAACCGGACCGGGGCACTCCCGTATGCCCTGCCCACCGCTACGGCACAGCCCAGCAGGTTGTTGAACGATTCGGCAATCTCATGGAGGCTCTCTATGTCTCCTGCCGGGTGCAGGCTTGATAAACCCGGCCTCCCTACCATCACTGTACACTATTAAGGCATCTGCATGAAGCCATTTCGTGCAGTGTCCGGTGATCGTATGACCGATTCCGCTCCCCCACTGGATTCCCCGTCGCTCTATATCAACCGCGAGCTGAGCTGGATCCGTTTCAACCACCATGTGCTGGAGGAAGCACAGGACGAGGGGCACCCGCTCCTGGAACGGGTGAAGTTCCTTTCCATCTTTGCAAACAACCTTGATGAATTCTTCATGATCCGCGTCTCGGGTCTTCAGCGGCAGGCTGCACAGGGTGTACTCAAGGCTCCCCCCGACGGGATGACGGCATCAGAGCAGCTCGTCGCGATAGAAAAAGCACTTCTCCCCGAACTTGCCCTTCAGTACGACTGCTGGACAAAGGAGATCCTTCCCCGGCTTTACAGCGCCGGGATCTTTATCCATCTCTACAAGGAGCTTGACGCGGAGCAGAAAAAAGCGCTCCGCACGTTCTTTATCGAGGAAGTATTCCCGGTGCTCACCCCACTCGCCTTCGATTCCGCTCACCCGTTTCCCTTCATCTCCAACCTTTCTCTCAACCTCGCCATCATCATCCGCGACCCGAAAGGAAAGGAACTCTTCGCACGGATCAAAGTACCAACCGGCCTTTTTCCCCGGCTTGTCAGGGTCCCGGAAACCGGCGCTGGCGGCCACCGTGACAATAAACAGGTGCACCTGGTGTACCTCGAAGACCTCGTGGCAGCGCACCTTGACCTGCTCTTCCCCGGCCTCGAAGTGGTGGGGGCGTCCCCCTTCCGTATCACACGTGATGCTGACCTCGACATCGAAGTTGATGAGGCGTCCGATCTCCTGACCACGGTCGAGGAGATCATGGAACAGCGTGCCCGGGGCACCCCGGTCAGGATCGAGGTCGACTCATCAATGCACGAAAGTACCTGCCACATGCTTGAAAAGAAACTGGGCATCGGGTCCCACATGCTGTACCGGATCGGCCACCCGGTGGGCATGGCCGACCTCATGGAACTTCTCTCGCTTGACCGGCCCGACTTGAAAGATCCCCCGTTCCAGCCATCGATCCCGCCGGAACTTGCCGAGGAAAAAGATATTTTTTCCGCCATCAGGAAAAAGGATATCCTCCTCTTCCACCCTTATGACAGTTTCTCCCCGGTGATCAATTTTATCCGGCAGGCGGCGCACGACCCGGACGTCCTTGCGATCAAGATCACCCTGTACCGGGTGGGTTCGAAATCACCGATTGTCCAGGCACTTTTGGAGGCCCGCGAGAATGGGAAGGCGGTGGCCGCGTTGATCGAACTCAAGGCCCGGTTCGACGAGGAAAACAATATCGGATGGGCCCGTGCGCTCGAGCGGGCCGGTGTCCACGTGGTCTACGGGGTCGTCGGCCTCAAGGTGCACGCGAAGCTCTGCATGGTTGTCCGGCGCGAGAAGGATGGGATCAGGCGATACATGCACCTCGGTACCGGCAATTACAATGCAACGACAAGCCGGGTCTACACGGATTTCGGGATGTTTACCTGCGACCGGGATATCGGATATGACGTAGCTAACCTCTTCAACTTCCTGACCGGCTATGCCCGTATTGACAAGTATCTGAAGCTTGCCGTGGCGCCGGTCACCCTCCGCACCGCCATTATCACGCGGATCGACCGGGAGATCGAAAACCACAGAGAGCACGGCGGTGGGCACCTCATTTTCAAGATGAACGCGCTTGTGGATCAGGAGTGCATTAACTCCTTGTACCGCGCTTCCCAGGCCGGGGTAACAATCGACCTCCAGATCCGGGGTATCTGCTGCCTCAGGCCGGGCCTTCCCGGTACAAGCGAGAAGATCACGGTCAGTGCGATCGTCGGCCGGTTCCTTGAACATGCGAGGATTTATTATTTCAGAAACGGTGGCGATGACGAAGTCTTTCTCGGGAGCGCCGATCTCATGCCCCGGAACCTTGACCGGCGGGTGGAGGTGCTCTTCCCGGTCACCGATCCCGCAATTAAAAAGGCGCTTCTCTCAATCATTCTCGATACCGAACTTAAGGACAACCAGCAGCTGCGGCTGATGTCAGGGGACGGGACATACATGCGGAAACATCCTGAATCGGGTGAGGCGCCGGTCGATTCGCAGTTATGGTTCCTCGAACACCCCGGGATATGGTACAATGCCGGCACCTGAACCGCGGGTGCCCGTGCCAGGCCCCTGCGTTTTCGGGGCGGGCCGGCTGCTGCCTCTCATTGATGTCACCTCAAAAGAGATCACCGGTGTACGGGATGATGACGATATTGAGCATATCCACCGCATGCGGGTGGCCTCCCGCCGGCTCCGTGCGGCGCTCCCGCTCTTCTCCTCCTGCTTCCCGGAGAAGGATTTCCGCCACTGGATGCATGAGATAAAATCTGTTACCCGCGCCCTTGGGGAAGCCCGGGATACGGATGTCCAGATTGCATTTTTGAAAAAGTACCTGAAGGCTCAAGCAGTCCCGGTGCCGGCAGGTATGACCGAACCGGCCCCTGCACAATCCTACGCCGGCGATCCCATTGCCGCACTTCTTTCGCGGCTCCAGAAACGACGCGGGCTCCTCCAGCAGCAGGTGATCTCGGCACTTGACGAGCTGGAGGAAACACTGGTGCTCTCCGGGATACAGGCGGCATGCCCCGTGCCTGCCGCAGCAGGACGGGGAAGGAGACGGGCGCGGTATTTCGGGGTGCTCCCGGTCGCCGCCGACCGGATTGGCAGACGGCTGGCCGGGCTGGACCGGTTTGAACCCTTTGTGCACAACCCGGACGCGGTGTTCGAGCACCATGCCATGAGGATCGCGGCAAAGAAACTCCGGTACACGCTGGAAACCTATGCCCCGCTCTACCGGCGTGAGCTCGGGAAACCAATCGCACGGATAAAGAGGCTCCAGGATCTCCTCGGCGACATCCATGATTGCGATGTCTGGATCGAGCAGATGACCCTTGCTATCATAAAACAGCGTGCCCACCGGTACCCTAGGGGGGACCTGCCCGGCGCCGCGGTATCTGCGGTGGCCCCCCTCCGAAGACTGCTGGTCAACCGGGAGCGGTGCCGGGCCCGGCTCTACCGGCAGTTTGTACGGTACTGGGACACCCTTGTCCGTACCGGGTTCTGGGACGAGCTGCGCTTAACGGTGCTGGAAGGACAGCGGACGGCAGTCTGCCACCGACCCTCTCATTCGGTTAAAGAGGAGCGTGCGGCGTTCGTTCAACTTGCCACTATGGCGCCCGAACACGCTGCCCATGGCCGCACGGTCGCGGCACTTTCCCTTCGGCTCTTTGATGAACTTGCTCCCCTTCACGGGCTTGGCTCCCGTGACCGTGCGCTGCTTGATTATGCTGCAACCATCCACGATATCGGCTGGTTGATGGGGCAGGTTGGGCACCAGAAAAAAAGCGCCGAATTGATCCTTTCCTGCGGCGACCTGACGGTACCGGTCCGCGAACAGGGTATCATCGCCCTCGTTACAGGCCTCCATGGCGGGAGCACACGGTCCCGGCCGACAGGTTTCTGGCTCCTCCTTTCACCAGCCGATCAGAAACGCGTCCGCATCCTTGCTGCGCTCCTCCGGGTTGCCGACGGCCTCGATTACCTCCACGCGGCAAGCGTGACCGATCTGCACTGCACGATCGGCGGGACTGAAGTGCAGTGCGTGATTACTTTCACAGGAGATGTGGCGACCGAGAAGGCCCGTGCCATAAAAAAGAGTGACCTGTTCGCGGACGTATTCGGAAGAACGCTGGTGATACCGTGAAATCCAGAAAGATCGGGGCTGCCGGCCGCATCGTGGCATTCATCGATATCGGGACAAACTCCGTACGGATGCTCGTCGTCCGGTTCAATCCCAACCACTCCTACAGTATCCTGACCCGGCAGAAACAGCAGGTGCGTCTCGGGGAAGGCGAGTTTGATGACGAGGAAATAACACCAGAGGCTATCGATCGCACCTGCCTCGTCTGCCGGAAGTTCGTCGATCTTGCACGCACGTTTTCCGCTGAGGAGTTTGTCGCGGTTGCAACCTCGGCGGCCCGTGAAGCCTCAAACCAGAACGAACTGCTTAACCGGTTGCGGCGCGATGCGCTGCTCGATGTCCGGGTGATTTCCGGACTTGAAGAGGCACGGCTGATATATCTCGGGGTCGCAAGCGGGATGCACCTTGGCGACCAACAGGCATTTTTTCTCGATATCGGCGGGGGGAGCACCGAGATCTCGGTCGGGGGCCAGCAGCAGTACCAGATACTCGAAAGTTTCCGGCTTGGCGCGATCCGGCTGACGAACCTGTTCTTCTCACGGAACCTGGCTGAGCCTGTGCGTTCCGACCAGTACAAGGTCGTCCAGCAGTACGTGAAAAACGCGATCATCCACACGGTCCAGAAGATAAAAAAACAGAAGATCGACCTCGCGGTGGGTAGCTCTGGCAGCATCATGAATCTTGCCGACATCGCGCAGAAAGCGCTTCACCCTGCCGGTACTTCCCCGTCCGGTGTGCTCACCTACCGGGACCTCAAAAAAGTGATCGACCTTCTCTGTGCACTCCCGCTTGAAGATCGCCGGAAAGTGCCGGGAGTCAATCCCGAGCGGGCCGACATCATCATCGCAGGGGCTGTGATTCTTGAGATCTTCATGAAAGAGCTCGCTCTTGAATCCGTGACCACAACCAGTCGGGGGCTCCAGGACGGCCTTCTCGTGGATTATCTTTCACGGATGGAGGATTTTCCCCTGTTCGGGACGCTTTCTCCCAGGGAGACGAGCGTGCTCCAGCTGGGCCGGTCCTGCGGGATCAATGAGGCACACGCACGGACCGTGACCCGGTTGGCGCTTGAGATCTTTGATTCCGCGAAAGAAATGAAACTGCACGATTACGGTGAATGGGAACAGGAGCTCCTTGAATATGCCGCCTTCCTGCACGACATCGGTTCGTTCATCTCCTTTACCAACCACCATGCCCACTCCTATTATATCATCAAGAATTCCGAACTGCTCGGGTTTGACTTAAAAGAGATCGATATTATGGCAAATATCGCACGGTTCCACCGCAAGAAGAAGCCGCGTAAAAAGCACCTTGATGTTCCCGATCTTGACGGTCACGAGCAGCGGATGGTGCTGGTGCTTGCAATGTTTGTCCGGCTGGGTGAGAGCCTGGACCGGAGCCACGCGGGGCTCGTGGAGCATACGAAGTTTATCCGGTCTGATAAAAACGAGGTCGTTCTCGATATCATCGCGCAGAGCGACTGCCAGCTTGAGATCTGGGGCGTGGAGGCCGAGCAGAGGGCATTTGAGAAAGTGTTCTCAAAACGGCTCATCATTAACGTAATTGCGTCCCGGACTGATGGGAACGGGAATGAGAAACGGGAGAACTAAAAAAGAACCCGGACCCGGTTTTTTAGTGCTGAAATTTTTCTACCATTTCGATCTTTTGTACTCGTCACGTTGAGGGGAAATTCCCGTTTGGTTATAGTGTCTCCTGTTTGTTGCGGTAACTTCGGTATCCCTTCGTGTCTTTACCGGCTTTTTGTGGTAACGATCACGGGGGAGATCCTGACACTCTTGATCATATCCTGCACTTCATCGAGATTTGCCGTGTATACATCATCCTTCGGGGACAGGTCCTTGCCCCGCATTTTAAGAATGGTTCATGAAAAAAAGAAAGGATTAATCGTTTACTGGGTCGGGGCGGAGCTCTTGATCATTGCCTTGACCGGTTCCGGCAGGTTCATCCCGTCAACAACGGAGGGAAGAATGCTCATAATGATCTGCTGGCCCTGTGGGGTCGCAGCAAAATTCTTGAGCAGGGTTGTCCCGTCAGGTGTTGCCAGGAAATTTTTTACTGCAGTCTGACCTTCAGGTGTAGCGATAAAACCGGCGACAGAGCCGCCGATTCCGCCGAGATTTCCAAAGTCCATAATAGTTCACTCCTTGTAATGTTTTCTCTACATTTTGGCGATATTTGTTCTTATACCTGTGGGCAGGGTGCTGTCGGAAGATGAACGTTTTAATGTTCGGGCCGATATTTTGGCCAATTCAGGTTTCCGTACAGTACACGAAAGACCTCCCCGCGACCGGACATGAATAATGGATTGGGCAGAGAATTGCCGGCCCGGAACATGGAAGGTACATTGCGGGAAGCCGGATTGAGAATCAGATACTTACCATGAACACTCCCGGGGGCTATCACTCCTGCCGCGTGGGTGACTCCAACTTTCAAAGAGTTGGATAAAAAAAATGTCTGCCTGTGGGGGGATCCCCATGGGCATTATAACTTCTTGAGGGCCTGCACGAGCTTCCCGACAGATTCCTGAGCATCGCCATACAGCATCCGCGTGTTGTCCCGGTAGAAGAGGTCGTTCTCGATCCCGGCGAAACCCTTTCCCTGGCCTCGTTTGAGGACGATCACATTCTTTGCCTGTTCGACATCGAGGATTGGCATGCCGAAGAGCGGGCTCCCCTGCCGGTGCGCCGCCGGGTTAACGGTGTCGTTTGCCCCAATAACAAGGACCACGTCGGTGCTCGGGAACTCCGGGTTTACCTCGTCCCGGTCAAAGAGGCGGTCGTAGGCAACCCCTGCCTCGGCCAGGAGGACATTCATGTGCCCGGGCATCCGTCCGGCGACCGGATGGATTGCAAATTTCACCTGAACGTTTTTGCTCTCGAGCAGGTCAGTCAGCTCTTTGACCTTCTGCTGGGCCTGGGCAACCGCCATTCCGTAGCCGGGAGCAATGATTACCTTATCCGCGTAGGCAAGCATGACTGCGACATCGTCGACTTCGATCGACTTCATGCTGCCTTGGATCTGCAGCCCCTTCTCCTCTGTTGCGCCGAACGCACCGAAGAAGACGTTCGAGATCGAGCGGTTCATCGCCTTTGCCATATTGAGCGTGAGCAGCGAACCCGCAGCGCCGACTATGATGCCAGCGATGACCATCGCGTAGTTGGGGGTAGCAAACGAGAACCCGTCGAGGGCGACGGCAAGGCCGGTGAAGGCGTTGTACATTGAGATCACGACAGGCATATCCGCCCCGCCGATCGGGAGCGTCATGAGAAGCCCAAAACCAAGTGAGAGGACAAAGAACAGCGGGAGGTATATGGCGACTGTGAGTGGGATCCATGTTGGCTGCAGGACGACGAGTACGCCGGACACGATAGCGAGGGCCAGAAACGCGGTGTTTACGATCTGCTGGCCCGGGAAGGTGATCGGCCGCGGCCGCATCCAGCCCTGGAGTTTCAGGAACGCGATGA
>NZ_PMZU01000015.1 GCF_003170075.1 Methanoregula sp. | reverse complement strand
GTCATATAATGAGTTTTTTTGGGAAATAAGCCACTTTACGCGATTAAAATTTATTCCAGCAATGATGCTGCGAGCAATAGCGCATTCGTGTAATCCGGTGAGGCGCGCGAGGTATCCACAAAAATTCTATCGATATTTACGACCGGTGCCCCATGCCCGTGCCCGGCTCCAAGAAAGGTGAGCGTACGGAAGACCAGGTTGCCGGATATTCCGTCCGGTGCGATGATAAGGCCGCAGGACTCAATCGCATCTTCGATCAGGATCTCGTAATGCATGGCATCGCCAAGTTTTGCGACAAGTTCTGCATCGGCCATGCTCCGATCCACAATGGCATGCCGGCCGACATCCCCAAACCGGCCTCCTGAGAGGACTCCCACCTTCTCCGGAAGACCGAACCGACGGGCAATTACCCGTCCTTTGCGGATCAGCGCAAGCTTGTCAGCGACCGTCCATCCCTCATCGATGCCCACAGGGGCAAACAGGAATTTTTTCCCGCCCGCAGTTTCAAGAAGCGCAATCCGCTCAAGGTGGTCAACCCCTGCGGCTACTTTGAGCGCCTGCAAGGTTACATTTGCCGGCAGGGTGCCCCGGACTGCCGCATCGATCGCACCCGCCATCAGGTCAGAAACGAGGGCTGTTTCGGGAGTCCGGCTCTCCGCCAGCCGCACGCGGGGATGGCCGGAAGGGACTTTTGCAGTGCCCGGCCGACAGTAGCAGACAATATCGCACGGCACATTTACGCGGCACGCGCTGTCAACGACCTTTTCTGCATCCGCACCAATGCCGATCCCGATCTTTCTTACTGCGGCCTGCATGACGCCTCATCCGGGGATAGGCAGGTAATCCCGTTTTCGGCAAAATCGAAGACCTCTGCCTCGTTCCCGTCATACCGGATCCTGAGCCGGCGCGTGGTATCCACGGTACCGATGGCCTGTGCGGTCATACCGACGGCAGCAAAGCGCCGGACAAGCTCGTTAACGTGTTCCAGTCGTGCAGTCAGGACAAAACCCATCCCGGGGTACATCTTCACCCACTGCTCGAACGTCATATGGTTCGCCGCAAGATCGGGCTTTGGCACACGGCCGAGATCGAGCTCGGCCCCTTTCCCGCTTACCTCTAAAAGCATCCCGATCGTCCCGATAAGGCCGGGGTTGCTGATATCTTTTCCTGCGGTGACGAGATGATCCCGCCCGATCTCTTCCAGGAGCGCAATCTGCGCACGCACCTGTGCAGCAGACTTCATGGTTACCGAGTCCCAGTTGAGCGCACAGGATGGGTGGACGCGACCAACAAGATCGATAGCAGCGATGATACAGTCGCCTTCCTGTGCGGTGTTGGAATAGATGACTGAATCAAGCCGGGCGGATCCAAGAATTGAGACATCGATCACGCTGTACGGCGCATCGGGATGAAGATGCCCGCCGACAATCGGCACGCCAAACTGAGCGGAGGCATCATGCATTCCTTTGACCACCTGCTCGTGGATGTGGGTATTTTTGGGCATCGAGAAGACATCCACCATCGCGATCGGCTTTCCACCCATGGCAGCAATATCGTGGACATTGACAAGGACCGAGCAGTAGCCGGCCCAGTACGGGTCGGCCTCCATGAGCCGGCTCCATATGCCATCGGCTGCAAGGAGCAGCGCCTCTCCGTTGTGCTCGATAACCGCCGCATCCTCACCGAACGAGGCGACGATATGGGGAGCATCGATCCTGAGGGCCTTGACCATCTCTCCGATGGCATGTTTCCTCCTTACGCCTTCATATTCCCTGACTACTTGCGCGATCTTTGTTGTGGAACAGTCAGAAACCACTATTGTCACCCGGATATGCACCGCTCTAACAAATTGCAGTACGCTATGTGTGGCCTCATCAGAGATAATTTATTTGATGCGGAGTTGACTCTTTTGGTATGGAGTGGGCTGAGAAATACCGTCCGGAACACCTTGCGGATATCGTAGGCAATACCGCCGCGATCCGCCAGATGGCGGATTGGGCCCGGACCTGGACATTCCGGTCAAAACCACTCATACTTTACGGCAAGCCTGGGATCGGCAAGACGTCAGCTGCCTACGCGCTCGCCCGTGATATGAACTGGGATGTGATCGAGCTCAATGCGAGCGACCAGAGAACGGCCGCCGTGATCGAGCGGATTGCCGGCGCCGGCAGCACCACAGCAAGCCTGACCGGGTCAGCACGGAAACTTGTCGTGATGGACGAGGCCGACAACCTGCAGGGAACCGCTGACCGGGGCGGGGCAAAAGCAATCATTGAATGCATAAAAAACGCCCGGCAACCCATGCTCCTCATCGCAAACGATCTCTACGGCCTTGCCCCGGAGCTCCGCGTGCGTTGCGAGCCGGTCCAGTTCAGGGCACTTCCGGCCCGGTCGATCGCCCCCCGGCTCAAATTCATCTGCGCAAAGGAGATGGTCACCTGTTCGGAAGCAGCGATCCACGAGATAGCCGAAAGTGCCGGGGGGGACGTGCGGGCAGCCGTGAACATGCTCTATGCCTCGGCGATCGGCCGCGAATCGCTTGACGGGAACCAGGTGCACACCTCCCAGAAGGATGAACGGGTCTCGATCTTCTCGCTTGTTTCTGCGGTATTCTCGAAGACACCTGATGAGGAACTGATGAAACTATCGTGGGATGTCGATGATACCCCTGAAAATATTGAGCAGTGGGTGGAGGGGAACGTGCATGTTATTACCGATCCCGGTGCCGTTGAACGGGCCTACCGCTCGCTTGCGCGTGCAGACGAATATATTGGGTATACTTACCGGCGCCAGTACCACACGCTCTGGCGGTACGCAACAGCGGTGATGCTTCTCGGCGTCGCCGATGCAGCCGGGGGAAAAGGCATCCATACCCGGATCCTGCCCCCCGAGCGTTGGCAGAAGATGTCCACGGCAAAAAAGCAGAAGGCGATCCGGTACACTGTACTCTCGCGCCTTGCTGCCGCCATGCAGATCCCCCAAATTACCCTGCGCGAGAAGTACCTAGGTACCATCGTCCTTCTCGTAGAGCACGATCCCGAAACCTTCACCCGCGAACTGATGCTCGACGCAGAAGGGCTTAACTTCTTCTTGAACGACCGGGCACGGGCACTGGAGATTGTAAAAGCAGTAACAAAAACGGAACATGAAAAGGAACTGGAACAGAAGAAAAAGGGCAGGAAAACAAAAGCAGGCACTGCTGGCGAGGAGCATGATCCGGCCGCGTCTCCAGAGACTAAATCTCCGGCGACACCCCCAGATATGCCACCGGAAGTTCAAACGATCGCACCCGCACCGGATGCGTCCGATAAGAAACCGGTGGCCAATAATCAGTCGACGCTTTTTGACGGGTTCTGACTACACCGGTAATAATAGTGGAGCGGTACGCCGCAATCGGTGATCTTTCCGCCATTCCCATAGGATTCAAAACCAAGATGGTAGACCACGAGGTCGCAGTCGAGATTTCTGGCAAGCGCGATCAGCGGGGGGATCATCTCTTCTGCCGGGCGGATGGCATACAGGACATCGGCACCCGCATAGCAGGACAGGTCGGGCAAGAATATATCGTCGCGGGAAAAGGATAACCAGTCCGGCAGCAGGCACGGACGGATATCGGTAGCCCGTATGCTGACGCCCGCATCGTGAACGCACCGCGCGGCATCAGGATTCTTTCCCACACCGATCTCGACGGGATGGTGGTAGTGTGCCGCGATATATGTGCCGATGCAATGCTCAATATGTTTATAGCCGTCCATCCAATAGAACTGAGCGATGCGGCTCCATATTTTTTGGGATCAACTTTCCCCGGAAGGCCTCCAGCTGCCGGTCGGGCGGACGATCGCGGCGGTGACCGGGTTACCTGTCGGGGTTGTTGAGAACCCGGTGCGTATCATGGGTTTTGTAAATGCGCGAAAACAGATCGATGCACAGGTGCAGCTGGACCATCTGGCTGCCTACAAACACCAGCACCGTATCTCCGATCCCATCCTCCTTGTGGTCAGCCAGGATCTCTTCAATCCCGGTCATTCCGCCCTTTTCGGCCTTGCACGGGAATCCACAGGAATTGCGGTGATCTCCACGGCCCGGCTCGCCAACGAATATTACGGGTTGGACGCAAACGACGACGACCTTATCGACCGACTGGTAAAGGAGGGGGCACACGAAGTTGGCCACCTGCTGGGACTTACCCATTGCCACAACCGTGAGTGCATCATGTTCTGCCCGGATACACTCGATGAGCTTAACGGGAAAAAGAAGTGCTTCTGCGAGGTCTGCCAGAAGCAGATTGAGCAGCGGCTCATGCCGCAGATAGACCAGATCTGATACGTTTTTTATTGGCTTTTCCGGGAGGACCGGAGTCCGGAGACACCCCTACTTCACAACGATTATTTAGAGGGACACAAAAACGGTCCCGTATACATTCTTCCCAATGATTCTGGGCGGGAAAGAGACATGCGGAGCGGATATGTTCAAACGGGTTCTTGTTGCCACTGATTTCTCACGCCATGCAGACCGGGTGCTGGAATGCATCGGGGAGATCCCCGGTATGGAGGAGATTGTCCTCCTCCACGTACTCGATGGGGAGCCAAACGAACCTGTGGTACCACCGGCCCAGCAGCTCGAAAAAAAAGAACACATCCTTGCCCCGCTCGGCGTCCCGGTCCGATCGCTGGTAGTTCAGAGCGAATACGGGAATATCGTGCGCGCGATCACCGGGACCGCGACCCGTGAGCGGGCGTCGCTTATCGTGATGGGTGCCCGGGGCAGAAACCTGCTCCGCACGCTGGTGCTCGGGAGTGTCTCAAAAGGCGTAATCGGGACGAGCACGATCGATGTCGTCATCCTGCACTTCCGGGGCGAAGACGCACCGGACACGGAGATCCTGGAGAAATACTGCCAGAATATTTTTTTTAAGATCCTCTGCCCGGTTGACTTCTCAAAACCCACTGTCGATGTTCTTGCATTCCTGTCCGAACTGCCCCATGTTCGGGAAGTCATTCTCCTGCACGTGCTGCCCACAACAGTCCCGAGCGAAGACCATGGGACACAAAATGCACAAGCTGCCGCAAAACTGGATGAACTGAAATCTGCGCTGAACCTTCCCGCAGGAAGGGTACGCACCGTGGTCCGGTACGGTGATCCTGTAGCGGAGATTTCAGAGTGTGCAGAGGAGGAGGATGTTTCCCTTGTCCTAATACCCCGGTACGGGAGCAGGGATTATGCCACCAGTCTTCCGCTCGGCCGCACCGCCGCCGGTGTGGCAGGCCGGGTGCAGCGCCCCATCTTTGTCCGGTACCCCCGGATCCACCTTGAGGTTGTGGCACGCGAACTGTCAGCGGAAGAATTCGGCCGGGCAGAAAAGGTATGGCTTGGATACCACCAGCAGAGAGCTGACCGGAATACCGACCGTATCTTCGGGGTGTTTGTCGAAGGGGTGCTTGCCGCTGTTGCCCGGTGCCGGCGCCACCCCGATGGCCTTGAAGTCGACGGCGTCTTTGTCGATGAGATGTACCGGAACAGGGGCTATGCACGAAATGCGGTGCAGGCACTGGTTGACGCGTGTGGCATAGAGACGCTCTACATGCACTCCACGCTGCCGCTCGTCACCTTTTATTCCTCGTTTGGGTTTATGCCCATCGCCGAGCACGAACTGCCGGAGAGCATCCGGACACGGTTTGATTTTGCCGGCGGCAACCTCGAAGGTGCCAACGCCGCACCCATGCGGCGCCTGCCGACGGCCTGAGAAACGGCAACACAGGGGGCGTTCCCGAAAGTTATGCTTCAGGGAGGGGCAGGATTTCGATCTCCATTCTGCTGATCTTCTCGTAGATCCGTTTTGTCTGGATGATGGGCCAGAGTTCGTAGAGCAGGACCGTAATCGGTTCCCACATTGCTGCCCATCCGACAATTAGCAGCGCGTCGGACAGGAGCTGGCCAAAGAAGGTGTTGTACATAGTTGCAACGATCTGCCGGGTGACAAGCGCGATGGCAAGAGATGTAAGTCCGATAATCAGGCTCCACCGGCCAAAACGGAACCTCGCACGGAATCTCCGGTCCGCGACAAGCATTTTGTACTGGAAATGGTTGTGGATGGCGGGCGCGATCTTCCTTGCCTCCTCACTGGCGACCAGCGCCGGGGGCAGGAAAATGAGGATCTTGAATTCCGTCTTTACCGGGAAATCCCGGACCGTATCCACGATATAGTGTTCTGCAGCAGTATCGATCTCTTTCTCGTAGAACGGGGCGGGATCAAAGGAGTTGAAGAGCTGAAGCACGGAGCTCAGTTTGATCTCGATCAGTACCCGGCCATCCTTCCGGTGGTACATCGACTCGATATCCCGTACCGGTTCTGATGCGAGAGGCATATTACTTCTGTACAGCGGCAGAGTCAATAAACTTCACGAACACAACTGAGGATATCCTGCCGGATTCTGCTCATGAGGAGAGGAAAACCGACAGGCGGCAGTTCTTAAAAACCGGGCTTGTAACTGATCGGACGATCTCCCACTACCGAAAAAGAACTATCAAAAAAATCTGCATGCAGGAATACCCGGTTTATTCCTTGTCCTTCACGTACAGGATACCTTCAGGCTCCCGGTAATCGGTTTTTATAACGATCGTATTCGAGATCCGGTTGAAGACACGGAGTTTTGTATGCGGCATCGCAAGCCACCCGATAAGGCAGTCGAGGAAAAGAATGGGCATAAACGCCTTTCCCAGGCTCTCTACAGCTGCAGTTCCCCACTGGATCTTTGTACCGTCGCGATTCACGACCCGGATATTCATCACCATCTTCCCGATTGACTGGCCTTTGTAACTCTCGCAGATAGTCCAGTACAGGAAGAAGATGAGAGTCTCGATCCCAATCTCGAAGATTCCCCAGTGAGGGTAGTCCCAGATCAAAGGCAATGTCCAGAACGGTTCGAGGATACCACGCACAATGTTCAGGAAAAGTATCACAAGGATGATATCGATAAGCCAGGCCCAGAGCCGGGTAGACCACTTGGCAAGATAGAGGGTCTTGCCATGATCCATCAAGGGGCGTTCCGGCTCAGCCACCGGCAGGGGTTCCGACGCCGGTGCGGGTATCGGTACCGGTTCTGGTAAGGGGGAAGTTCCCGGGAATGCATCTGCCATTGCATCTTGTTTATATGCAGTAGGAGGGAATGAAGGTTGCGAAACCAGTACTTGCAGCGAGACGCTTTATCCCGGCTTTGAGAACAACCCTTTTATGCGCAAAAGAAGTAACGTTAAAAAATCAGGCAGACCGTGAGGTAGAGGGGAATGACAGAATCAGTCATCACCGAATTTACCGGGAGCCAGCGGGAATCGATCAGCCGGATCTACCGTTATAGCGTGAGCGGTGTCCTGGTACTTGACAGCCACGATGTCACCCGCAGGCTCTACCGGTTCGACCCGTCCTCCAACACGATGACGGAAAACGATCCTGCACAGCCGGGAAAGATACTCCGGCGGTTCGTGTTTGACACCTATGGGATGCTCGAAGAGACCTTTTCCTTCGGGCAGCCGCCCCGTACGTTCCGGTACGAAGCCGGCGGCCGGCAGATCGTGATGCGGGAAGGCGGGGACTACGGCGCGGTCGGGAAGACCTTCTCGTTTGAGGGCAACGGGGTTGCCGAGACCGCGTTCGGGCGTGACGGCAGCGTTGAGCGGGTCTATGTTTTTGAGCCCGGGGGTGAAGCGATCACTATACGTTCGGGCGGGTGGTACGGCGATGTGGAGCGGAGGCTTGTCTGCGAGAGGATCAATGCAACGGTCTTCCGCGAGCCCGAGGCATTCCTCCAGTTCCTGATGTTTACGGAAAAGAGCGCCCGGGAAACAGAAGCGGAGATTGATGAACAGGTAGCAAAGATCCGGGGCGGGTCTGCATCCGCTCCCGGGCAGAGCAGGTTTGCGTACACCGGGCCGCGGCACACTGCGGATGGCAGTCCGGTGTCCCCGGGAATGCCGGCAGCACGTGCCCAGGGACGCCCGGATATGCGTTCAGGTGGCCAACGCCCGGCTGCACATAAGGATGCACGGGATGATACCGGTATCGATTTTATTGCTGACGCGGACTCGCCGCGGGACGTCCCCCAGGGCCCGCCGGGCTCACGCGAGCGAAGCGCCGGGATCCCGTTTGAGGAGCGCTGGCAGAGTGCGACAGATGGCCGGGAGGGACTTTCCGCCGGCAGGAGTACCAGTATCCCTCTGGACGAGCGGTTCCGGAGTTCCCGGGAAGAGGACCGGACACTTACGAAGGGAAGAAGCGCAAGCATTTCGCTCGATGAACGGTTCCAGGGCTCCCGCGACGGAGACCGTACTCTTACGGAGGGCAGGAGTGCGCAGATCCCTCTTGAGGACCGGTTCCAGGGCGCTGAAGACGAGAAAGGAGAACTGACCCCCGGCAGAAGCACCCAGATATCGTACGAAGAGCGCAAGACCGGGAGAAGGATGCGGTAATCCCGGGAACCTTTTTACTTCCGGACAATCGAAAATAATTCTTAAATTTTTACCGACTTTTCTTTCTAGTGTTCGTCGCAGCGGAGCATACCACCATGGCCGATGTCCTCAAGGCTGTGCTCATCGATCATGATCGTGACGACCTCCGGGTCGATCTTGAGCGTGGAGACAAGGGTATTTGTGAACTCTTTGACGATCCTGCGTTTCTGTTCCGTAGTCCAGCCTTTACGCATCTTGAGTATTACAACGGGCATTGATTCACCTTTATAACTGGAACTATTGGAAGGGACGGGTATTTATCCGCACACGTTGTATGCACTCGCGATCCCATTCCGGCAATTGCCCGTTGATCCATTCCCGAAATATGTTTAATACTCTCCTGACGAATATAAAACACAGCGGATAAAAACAGGTTCTATGGAGGTTATTCAAGCACGCTCAGTCTCTCGGCAGTGACCAAACAGATCGGTGGCCTTACCGCGGTGAACCGGGTAGATCTGGAGATAGGAAACGGCCAGATTGTCGGCCTTGTGGGGCCAAACGGTGCCGGGAAGACAACACTCCTGAATATCATCTCCGGCATCATTTCCCCGACTGCCGGGACGGTCTCGTTCTGCGGCGAGAACATCACCGGCATGAAACCGGACCGAATCTGCCGGAAGGGAATCGCAAAGACATTCCAGATCGCCGAATCCTTCCCCAACCTGACTGCAAAGGAGTGCGTGATGATCGGCGTCATCTTCGGGAATGATACGGCGCCGGGGATGAAAGAGGCACAGTCCCAGGCGCTCGCGATACTTGCAGAGGTAAACTTCCCGTCAGAGAAGGCCGAAACCCTCAACCGGAACCTCAACGTCGTCGAGCTCAAGCGCCTGCAGCTCGCCCGGGCGCTCGCATCCCGCCCGAAGCTCCTCCTGCTCGACGAACTCACCACCGGTCTCAACCCGAAAGAAAGCAACGAAGCCGTGGATCTGATCCGTAAGATCCGGGACCGGGGAATATCCATCCTCATCATCGAGCATGTCATGAGTGTCATCATGGGGGTTTCCGACCGTATAGTCGTGCTCGACCACGGGGAGAAGATCGCAGACGGACTACCGCACGAAGTCGTGAACAACCAGCGGGTCATCGATACATACCTCGGTGACTTCAACGCGTTTTAGGTGAGGAGAAAAACATGCTCGCGGTGACCGGCCTCAACATTTTTCACGGAAACCTGCAGGTTGTCTGGGACCTGAGCTTCCGGGTAGAGAAGGGGGAGATAGTGACCCTGATCGGGCCGAACGGTGCCGGGAAGACGACCACGGTCGAGACCATCATCGGGCTCAACCGGAACGCATCAGGCTCGATCGTCTTCGAAGGAGAGGATATTCTCGGCCGTCCCCCGAACGATCTCTTTAAAAAAGGCCTCGCGCTCGTACCGGAGAAACGCGAGATCTTTTCGAAGATGCCGGTCAGTGAGAACCTCCTCCTCGGTGGGACCGGCTCGGACGAACCCCAAAAGACCCTTGCGCATATTTACCAGATCTTCCCGATCCTGCGTGAGCGCGAACACCAGATGGCCGGAACCCTGAGTGGCGGCGAGCAGCAGATGCTCGCGATCGGCCGGGCGCTCATGTCTAGGCCCCGGCTCCTTATCCTTGACGAACCCTCAACCGGGCTCTCGCCTCTTCTTGTTGGGCAGGTCTTTAAGGCCCTCGAACAGCTCGGCAGGGAAGGGATGACGATTCTCCTCCTGGAGCAGAATGTCCGAAACGCTCTCACTATGTGCCACCGGGGGTACGTCCTCGAGAACGGAAGGATCGTCAAAGAGGGGAAGGCGAAGGAGCTCATGCGCGACCCGCACATCCAGAAAGCGTATCTCGGATTCTAAAGAGCGGTGAAGGGTGGCATTTGAAAATTTTTGTTCTGTAAAATCATCAGAAAAATCTCCAGACGCTCCTTTGCGGCCTCGCACCGGATCCTTTTCTTCCACGTTCCTTCCACCATACCTGCACACGTTCCGGCAGGTTCACGAGCCCCTTTGGCAGGAATATGATCGTGAGGATCAGAATGAACCCGACGATGACGTACCTGCCGAACGTGAGTCCCGATCCTTTGAGCCCCTCCCAGATGACCGTGAGCACGATCGTCCCGATGACCGGTCCTGCAATGGTGCCGAGGCCTCCAAGGATTACATAGGTAACCGGCCAGAACGAGTTTGTGACCCCATACAGATCCGGGGTCAGGTAACCGATATGGTAAATCTGCAGCGCCCCGGCGACCCCGGCGAGGTAGGCACTCATGGCAAACGCGAGGAGGCGGTAACGGACGGGATCGACCCCGGCAGCCCGGGCCTCCAGCTCGTTCTCCCGGATTGCGAGGAATGCAAGACCGATACGGGACTTCATGATATACCAGATTGCGACAAGAGTTGCGATCGTGATGACGAGGACAACGTAGTATTCGATGAACTGGTAACCGGGGATGGACGGGCTGATGAGCCGGGGCGAGGCGATCCCGTCCCAGCCGCCGGTGACCGGTGCGAGAACGCTGACCGTCAGCGTCTCGACGATGATGGCAAACCCGAAGGTAACCATCGCGAGGAACCATTCCTTGAGCCGGACACAGGTGAGCCCGATAAGGATACCGATGAACGCGGCGACTGCGGCCCCGAGGAAAATTGTGATAAATGGGGAAATTCCACTCTGTACCGCAATCAGGGTCGAGGCATACGCACCGATACCGAAGAACGCAGCATGGCCGAGCGATCCCTGCCCGGTGAATGCGAGCAGGTTCCACGCCGATGCAAAGATAATGGATATGAGCATCAGGATGAGGAGGTTTAGGAGGAACATATTATCCGAGAGGAACGGTAAGGCCGCCGCGATGGCAAGTATTGCAACGAGCCCGTATTTTGTCAGCTCATCCCTTCCGAAGTTCACGATTCCTCAATCCCCCTTTTCCCCGAACAACCCGGTTGGCCGAATGACGAGGACGACGATCAGGATAATGAACGAGACCGCGTCCTTCCATATCCCGCCGAGAAGGAACGCTGCTCCGTTCTCGGCGACACCCATCAGGAGCCCGCCGATGATCGCGCCCGGAATGCTGCCAAGCCCTCCAAGGATGATGATGGTAAAGGCCTTCACCGCCGGCATCGATCCTATGTACGGGTTGAAGACCTGCCCGCTCACCACCCAGAGCGTCCCTGCCGCGGCCGCGAGCGCGCACCCGAGGCCAAAGCTGATGACATCGATCCGCTCGACATCGATTCCGACGAGCATCGCCCCCTTCCGGTTCTGGCTCGTTGCCCGCATTTCCATGCCGGTCCTCGTCTTTTTGAGGAAGAGGTAGAGAGCAATGAGGATCACAGCGGTGAGGGCCACGATGATGATGTAATCGAGCGGGACGCTGAGCGGGCCGACAGGAACCGTAATGCCGTCATAGGGACTTTTTACGCTCTGCCAGGAGTCGCCCCATATCATCGCGGCGCCATTCTGGAAGATATAGATGAGCCCGATGGAGAGGAAGATCTCGTTGAGTTTACCGGTGCCGAGGATCGGCCGGAAACAGAGTCGTTCGACAACCGCCCCGATGCCGATGAGCGCGAGCATGGACACCAGGATGATCAAGTAGGGATTGATGCCAGTCAGGAAAAAGACCGTCGCGGTGATGTATGCACCGATCATCAGGAACTCCCCGTGCGCGAAGTTGACGATCTTCATGACCCCGAAGATGAGGTTCAGGCCGGTGGCGAGCAGGATATAGATACAGCCGGCATATAGCCCCCAGAACAGGATCTGCAGGAATATCGCAAGGTTGTCCATCGCTACCCGGCCTCTTTTGGTTATGCTATAAAATCAGCTACCTGTGATAAAAAGGGATGGAACAGATTTACGCGCTGCCGGCCATATACCAGGAAGGCAGGGTGAAGTCCGTGGTCTTAAGGTTATCCGGCCAGACGATCGAGGGCCGTGTTTCACCGATGGTCGCGTTGTACGAGAGCTGCTCCATCCAGAGATCGAAGCTTGACTCCCGGAAGTCCGGTGAGAACGAGATGGTCTGATTCTTCATCGCCTCGATGATCTGGGGCATATTCAGGTTGACAAGCGCCTGTTTCACTGCTGCCTTGTCCGTGGTCCCGGCATTGCCGATTGCCTTTGCCGCGATGAAAACTCCATCATAGGTAGAAGCACCCATCATGTCCGGGTAGGTACCGAACTTGGCGAAATATGCCTGCTTGAACGCAGCCTGATCATTAGTGACTGGTCCTATGGGAGCAGTGTAGGGTGAAAACCGGCTTTCGATGATCGATCCTTCGCCGTACTGCCCGAGGTCCTTGTAGAACTGGGCATTGTCGTTGTTTTCAGGAGAGAGGAAGATGGTGTTGAGGCCGATATCCCTGCGTGCCTGCGTGATGGCCGGGGCACCTTCATTCGGGAACGCACCCAGATACAGGGCATCAGGATTTGCTGCCTTGATTGCGGTCAGCTGAGTCCGGAAATCGCTCTCCCCCATCTTGAAACTTTGCTGGGAGACAAGAACAATATTGAGATTGTTCTTCGTGATCGTATCATTCACTGCAGTCTGGATCCCTTTCCCGAAGGCTGTGTCCTGGTAGAGCAGAGCAAGCCGGAACGGGCGATCAGCTGAAGCGTTGAGTTTTCCATTGACGGCAGGACGTATAATCTGGTCGATGAACTGTGTGGTGTACTGGCCGTATGTGTCAGTTGTCGGGCAGTGGTGGAAGATATAACTGGTATCGATGTCGGTGCGGTGGGTGATGATGGGGCTCGATGCACCGGTGACGATATACGGCACCTTGTACTCCGCGATGGTCTGTTCGTACGCTGAGGTAACCGCGCTCGAATACCCGCCGACAAGGATATCGACCTTGTCGTCCGTAATCAGCTTGGTCGCTGCGGTCTGCCCGCCAGTTTGAGTCGACTCGTCGTCGCCAACGATCAACTTAATCTGTGCCTTCGAACCGTCTTTTAAGGTCACGCCGCCATCAGCATTGATCTTGTCGGCGGCGACCTGTGCCGACTGCCACATGCTGGTGCCGACATTGCTCGCCGGGCCGGTCAGCGATGCGATGACACCGACCTTGATAACGCCCTGAGATGCCGACGTAGTCTGCTGCTGTGTCGCTGCCTGCTGGGTACAGCCGGCAATGAGTGCGGCCATGATGAGCAGGACCGCGATTAAGAGAACCTGGTATTTCATTTCACATCCCCCTATGCTATGGTATAGCAAGGCATAGTATCTGTTATTGGTTGACCTGAAAAAAATATCGATTTATATGCCCGGTAAAACACTGTTCGAGAACTGCCTGCCGGGTCTTCTGCTGATAGAACAAGCCAACCGTAAAGGAGACGGTTTTCTGGAGATGAAGCGGGTTATTTTGGGGTTATATTTTCAGTTAGCTCTATCCTTACCTCTTTAAATACCGAAATCCATTGGTACCACACATCAGCATGAAAAACATTGTCATCAAGGGTGCCCGCCAGCACAACCTGAAAAATATCAATGTCGAGATCCCGCGTGACAAGCTTGTCGTGATCACCGGGGTTTCCGGCTCCGGCAAATCGACGCTCGCGTTCGATACGCTCTATGCCGAAGGCCAGCGGAGGTATGTCGAGTCGCTCTCCTCATACGCCCGCCAGTTTCTCGGCATGATGCAGAAACCCGATGTGGACAGCATCGAAGGACTCTCTCCCGCCATCTCCATCGAGCAGAAGACTACGTCCAAGAACCCCCGCTCTACCGTGGGGACGACGACCGAGATCTACGATTACCTCCGGCTCCTCTTTGCCCGGATCGGTACGCCCTACTGCCCCGAGCACAATATCCCAATTGCCGCCCAGAGCCCGGACCGGATCGCCGACCAGATCGCTGCCGAGCATCCCGGTCAGGTCACGGTCCTTGCCCCGATTGTCCGGCAGAAGAAGGGTACCTACCAGCAGCTCCTCAAGGATCTAAACAAGGAAGGCTATGCCCGCATCCGGTTAAACGGGAAGATCATCAGGACCGATGAGGAGATCACGCTTGACCGGTACAAGAAACACGACATCGAGATCGTGATCGACCGGCTCGAAACCTCCGACCGTTCCCGGCTTGCGGAAGCGGTCGAGAACACACTCAAAAAATCCGAAGGGCTCGTGCTCGTGGCCGATGAAGAGGGAAAGGAATCAACCTACTCATCGCTCCTTGCCTGCCCGGTCTGCGGCCTTGCGTTCGAGGAACTCCAGCCAAGGATGTTCTCGTTCAACAGCCCGTTCGGGGCCTGCGAGGAGTGCCACGGCCTCGGGGTCAAGATGGAGTTCGACGCCGACCTTATTATTCCCGACAAGAACCGGTGCATCGCGGACGGTGCAGTGGCACCGTACCGGAACCCAATGGACGGCTTCAGGGGCCAGTATCTGGCAACGGTGGCAAAGCACTTCGGCTTTTCTGCCCTTACCCCGATAAAGGACCTGGACGAGCGGCAGTACAATGCGCTTATGTACGGTTCAAGCGAGAGGATGCACTTCTCGATGAGCATGAAAAACGGCGACGCCCAGTGGTCGCACAACGGCGAGTGGGAAGGGCTCCTGCCGCAGACCGCCCGGCTCTACGCACAGACCCAGTCCGAATGGCGGAAACGGGAACTGGAGAACTACATGCGGGTCTTTCCCTGCCCGGCCTGTAAAGGAAAACGGCTCAAGGAGAAGGTGCTCGCCGTCCGGATCAACGGCAAATCGATCATCGATGTGACCGATCTCTCGGTCACGGCCTGCCTCGCGTACTTCTCCAGTCTCCGGCTCACCGAGAAAGAGGAGGGCATCGCCCGGCAGATCATCAAGGAGATCCGGTCCCGGCTCGAATTCCTGGAAAAGGTCGGCCTCGGCTACCTCACGCTCTCGCGGAATGCCGGGACGCTCTCCGGCGGCGAGGCCCAGAGGATCCGGCTTGCGACCCAGATCGGCTCGAACCTTATGGGGGTCCTCTATGTACTCGACGAGCCCTCCATCGGGCTGCACCAGCGGGACAACAGGAAACTGATCGGGACCCTGCGGACGCTCCGCGACATCGGGAACACGCTGATCGTGGTGGAGCACGACGAGGACATGATCCGTTCGGCCGACCACGTGATCGATATCGGGCCCGGCGCCGGGCTCCACGGCGGGGCGATTATTGCGGAAGGGACCCCCGCTCAGATCGAGAGGAACAAGAAATCGCTCACCGGGCAGTACCTTGCCGGGAAAAAGAAAATTGACGTGCCCGGCACCCGCAGGAAGGCAAAGAAATTTATCACGGTCAAAGGCTGCAAAGAGAACAACCTGAAAAACATCGACGTGAAGATCCCCATCGGCCTCTTTACGGTCGTAACCGGCGTCTCGGGCTCGGGCAAGTCCACGCTGGTCTACGACACGCTCTACAAGGGCATGATGCAGAAACTGCACGGCACGCGGGAGCAGGCCGGGGCGCACAAGGAGATCGCGTTCGACTCCGAGATCGACAAGGTGATCGTGATCGACCAGAGCCCGATTGGCAGGACACCACGCTCGAACCCGGCGACCTACACCAAGGTCTTCGATGAGATCCGCACGGTCTTTGCCGGGACAAAAGAGGCAAAGATGCGGGGCTACAAGCCCGGGCGCTTCTCATTCAACATCAGGGGCGGGCGGTGCGAGGCCTGCGAGGGCGACGGCCTCATCAAGATCGAGATGAACTTCCTCCCCGATGTGTACATCGAGTGCGAGGAATGCAAGGGCAAGCGCTACAACCGCGAAACACTCGAAGTGAAGTACAAGGGCAAGTCCATCGCGGACGTGCTGGACATGAGCGTCGAGGAAGCGATGGCGCTCTTCGAGAACATCCCCTCGATCCAGAGCAAGCTCGAGATGCTCTCACGGGTCGGCCTCGATTATGTCAAACTCGGCCAGAGCGCAACCACGCTTTCGGGCGGCGAAGCGCAGCGGATCAAGCTTACCCGGGAACTCGCCAAGCGTGCGACCGGAAAAACCCTCTACCTGCTGGACGAGCCAACCACCGGGCTCCACTTCGATGACACGAAGAAACTGATCAAGGTGCTCGACGACCTCGTGGAGAAGGGCAACACGGTCGTTGTGATCGAGCATAACCTGGACGTGATCAAATCCGCCGACTACCTCATCGATATCGGGCCCGAGGGCGGGGATGCCGGTGGCGAGATCGTGGCGACCGGGACGCCGGAGAAGGTGGCGGCGGTGAAGGAGAGTTATACGGGGCAGTTTTTGAAGGAGATGCTCGGGAAGGTATAGAGCGTCGGTATCTTTTTTTTTTAGAATTGAGCGGGGTTGCTCCTGTAGAATACTAAGCGATGCCTCCCCGCCTCAGGGCCCCTCACGGGGCACG
>NZ_PMZU01000025.1 GCF_003170075.1 Methanoregula sp. | reverse complement strand
ATACATATATTGTAATTTTTACCAACTACTGTACTGCCGTGAGTGGAGGGTTGGATGAAAACTGAGGTCTTAGAAGACATCAAGAAAACTGAAACTGAGTATCAGTCGATGATCAGTGCGGCGCAGGAAGAAAAGAAGAAAAGGCATTCCCAGGCCGAGCTGGAAGCTGATAACCTGATAACGAAGGCGCAGAGCAATGCTGAACAGTANNAAACTGGAAGAAGCACGGCACCAAGCGGCACTTAAGCATGCTGAAATCCTCAAAAACGGCAATCAGCGGGCAGCAGCACTCAGGGAAAAAGGTGAGAAGAACCTTTCCAAGGCGGTGCTGCTGCTGGTATTACGGTTTAAGGAGCAGCTGCATGTTCAAGCCTGAACAGATGAGCCGGCTGCTCATCGCCGCATCCCGGGATCAGATGGGTCCTGTTGTTGCGGAGCTCTATCGCCGCAAACTTTTTCATGTCGAGGAATTTGTGGAAGCCGGCTCGGAGGGTTATGAGGGCTTTAAGATCGGCACTCCTCTGTCTGGGGCCAATGAAAAATCCACGGATCTCATCAAGGTCCGGGCGATTGAAAATACCGTCTCGGTGCATGCGGACGACATCGCGTCAGTGAAGACCTTCAAACAGGCTGAGATCGCCGCAAAAATCGAGCGGGAACTGCCGGCCCTCGAGCGGGAAGTTGAGGAGCTGACCGCCCGGCGCTCGCAGCTGGACACACATTTTAAGGAGTGCGAACAGAAGATCGCCGAGATCACCCCTTTTGTGGCTGTACCGGTTGACCTGGATCTGTATCACGGTTACCAAGGATTCACCGCGTTAGCCGGTTATGTCTCCCGCGAAGTGACCCTCTCCGTTCCCCATGAAATGTATTTCTCGAAGGGAAAGGAGAAGAATTTCCTTGTTGTAATCGTGCCCAACGATCAGAAAAGCGAAGTCGAGCGGTCGCTTGCGGAAGTGGCATTTCAGTCGGTTGCGATCCCCGTGGAGTCCGGATCCCCGATGGCGCGGATCGAATTTTACCGTTCTCAGGCAACAACACTCGGAGCGGAGATCGCGGAGATCAACGAAAAACTTACCGGGATCAGGACAAAACATGCGGAGTTCCTCGTCGCTTGCGAGGAATTCTTAAAAGCGGAAGTGGAGCAGACCGAGGCACCCCTCCGGTTTGCAACGACAAAACAGATGTTCGTTGCAGAAGGGTGGGTTCCATCGGAAAATGTGGATGAGGTGAGCAACGCGCTCACACAGGTTACCGGCGGTAAAATCTACGTCACCGCACTACCGATCGACCTTGAGCATGACGCGGTCCCGGTGGAGTACAACAACCCGGACTTTTCAAAGCCGACGCGGATGCTCATAGATCTGTACAGCAGGCCGAAGTACACGGAACTTGACCCGACGCTGCTGGTCGCCATCGTGTTCCCCATTTTCTTCGGGTTAATCCTCGGCGATGTGGGATATGGCCTTATCCTGCTCGCGATGGCGCTCGGGCTCCGGAAGTTCGTGACCGGTGAGGAAGGGCGGCAGTTGCTTGCCGTGCTCCGGAATGCCAGTATCATGAGTATTATCTTCGGGCTCCTGTTCAGCGAGTTCCTCGGATTCGAACTCCCGTGGAATCCGATCATCTTCTCGAGACACCTGCCAATCGGAACAACAGAGGCCGGCGGCGCCGGGTCGGCGATTCCTGCACTTCTCATCATGTCGATCTGGATTGGGGTTCTGCATATCTCATTGGGCAGGGTCATCGGCATGTATGACCATGCAAAACAGGACCATGGCGAGCACCGGACTAAGGCGGTCATGGCAAACTTCGGCTGGCTTGCCGTGATGTGGGGAATCCTTGTCGCGATCTGGTCAAATGTCACCATGCCGTACATGCCCGATCTTACCAAGCTCCCTATCGTTGCAGTCGGGTTCAACCTGGGAACATATATCGGTGGCGCACTCATTATCTTCGGCATACTCTGTATCGCCCGGGACTCCGTTCTTGAAGTGATCGAGTTGCCTACGATTATCTCACATGTATTGTCGTATGCCCGTCTGGTTGCGGTGGGACTCTCATCGGTCGCCATCGCGATGGTGATCAACTACATAGCGATCGGGATGTTCATCTCTCCAGCGCTGAAGGAACTTTCCCTTGTCGGGATTGTCATGATCATCGTAGGTGTTGTGATCTTCATTGCCGGGCATACGCTCAATCTGGCACTGGGTCTTCTGGGTGGCGGACTCCACTCGATTCGTTTGCACTATGTCGAATTCTTCACCAAGTTCTACAAGGGTGGAGGCAGGAAGTATATTCCATTTGGAATGAAACGAAGATTTACGGAGGATTAGATTATGGTAGATGTTAATATGACTCTTGAAATGGTACAGGCATCGCAGATGGGAATGAAGGCACTTGGCGCAGGTCTTGCAGTCGGTCTCACCGGTATCGGGACTGGTGTTGCCGAGATGGCAATCGGCTCAGCGGCCGTAGGAGCGACTGCAGAGAACAAGGACATATTCGGACTTGCACTACTCTTCACGGTCATCCCGGAAACGATTGTAATTTTCGGTCTTGTGGTCGGTCTCCTGCTCTTGTTCGTATAATGCGGGGCTGACAATGGGACTGGAAGCCGTAGTTGAAGAAATCAGGGAAAAAGGCAGATCCGAAGCGGCGAAGATCCGGCAGGAGTCACAAGCGGAGACAGACCGGATTCTCGCGGCAGCAAAAAAGCAGTCTGATGTGATCAAGTTCGCTGCAGAAGAGGAGGCAGCAAAACAGTCCTCCCGCCTCGTGGGCCAGGACATCTCTGCCGCAAACCTCCTCGTCAAGCGCGAGCTCTTAAATACCCAGAAAGCGCTGTTGGACAAGGTCTATGAGGCCACGCTCTCCGAGATCGCTGCACTCCCTGAAAGCTTCCATCGCGAAGCCATAAAGAAACTCCTCGCCGAGGCAAAAACAGAGATCCCGAAGGGGACGATCTTCTGCAATGCCCGCGATGTTACCGCCGTAAAGGCAATCATCACGGAGCATAAGGAGTTCGCCGGGTTCAGTGTAGGCAAACCGGTCAATATTGACGGCGGTATCGTTGTGGAAGGTGAGGGTGGTGCGCTGCAGATTGATTACAGCTACCGCACATTCCTTGCAAAGGTATGGGAATCCGGGTTGAAAGATGCGTCTGACATCCTGTTCGGGTAAGGGGGTCCGCGTATGGGTGTAACCATATCAGCACCGTATATCTACGTGTGTACCAGAATGCGGATAAGGAAGGCAAAACTCCTGCCGAAAGAGGAATACATGCGGATGCTCAACATGAGCATTTCCGAGATCACCCGCGTCATCAGCGAAACCGAATACAAACAGGAAATTGACGAACTCGGGAACACGTTCAAGGGAATAGACCTCCTCGAGGTAGCCCTGAGCTGGAACCTTGCAAAGGAGTACCAGCGGATCCTGGAAATCACGCCCGGGATGCTCAAGCAGTTCACCCGTGCGTATCTCCGGCACTGGGATATCCAGAACGTACTCACGATCCTGCGTGGAAAGTCACAGGGAGAAAAGACCGGCAAGATCAAGGAAGTCCTCGTTCCCGCCGGCAGCCTCGACAAGGTTGTGCTCGACCGGCTCCTCGCCGAAGACAGCGCGGATCGTGTCATCGAAGCCCTCAAAGGAAAGCGGCTCTACCCGGTGCTCGCCCGGGAGTACCCGGCAGCAAAGGAGACCGGTTCGTTTGCCCGTATGGAAAACGAGCTGTACAAACAATTCTACGCAGAGATCATTGCGGAAGCGAGCGGCGGGGATGCCGGAGGCCGGCAGTTCTTGGCGTTCATCCGGCTAGACATTGACGTGAAAAATATCCTGACGCTCTTCCGGTTGCGGGTTGATAAGATTCAGGAAGATGTAAAGGAGATGTATATCGCCGGCGGCACGATCACCGCGGCAGACTTTGCCGCGTTGAACACGATCAAGGACTACCGGGAGTTCATCGACCAGCTCAGGGTGAAAGTCCGCACCGGACCGGTGCTTGAACTCTTAAAAGATCTGGAAACCGAACGGCCGGTTCATGAAATTGCATCTCTTCTCGTGCGGGTGCAGATGGAGCAGATGGAGAAACTCTCCAAGCGCAACCCCTTCTCCATCTACCCGATTCTCGTGTATCTTGAGAAGAAAAAGTATGAAGTGTTCAACCTTCGGGCACTGACGAGGGGCAAGGAATCAAAGCTCCCCGCAGAGACGATTGGGAAATACCTGGTGATCTAAAATGGAGATTGCAGTCATCGGCAACAGTGAGTTCATCCTTGGGTTCCGCCTCGCAGGCATCCGTAAGACCTACGCAGCGGAGAACGACGAGAAACTCAACGAATGTATCACCAGCGCCCTTTCGGACGGACAGGTCGGTATTCTTGTCTTAAACAGCAGCGATATGGAGCGGCTCCCGCGCCGGCTCCGCACGACGCTCGAAAATTCCGTCAAGCCGACCGTGATCGCCCTTGGAGGCGAAGAAGGGGGTCTGTCCATGAGAGAGAAAATCAAGAGATCGGTGGGTGTTGATCTGTGGAAATGAAAACCGAAAAAACCAAAGAGGCAAAAAAGGGTGTCCTGAAAAGAATCGCCGGCCCCGTCGTCACGGCAGTCAATCTTGACGCCCACATGTACGATGTGGTCAAGGTCGGAAAAGAAGCGCTGATGGGTGAGGTCATCAAGATCCAGGGCGATAATACGATCATCCAGGTATACGAGGATACGTCGGGTATCAGGCCCGGCGAGCCGGTCATAAACACCGGGCTCTCGCTTTCCGTTGAGCTCGGCCCCGGGCTCCTCACCAGTATCTACGATGGTATCCAGCGCCCGCTTGCCGTCCTCGTGGAAAAGATGGGCAACTTCATCGAGCGTGGTGTAACCGCACCGGGTCTTTCCCACACAAAGAAATGGACGTTCAAGCCGCTCGTAAAGGCCGGCGACAAGATCGAGCCGGGTTCAATCCTCGGCGAGGTCCAGGAGACCAACATCGTCCACAGGGTCATGCTCCCGCCAAACGTAAAGGCAGGTGTCGTAAAGACGATCAGGAGCGGGGACTTTACCATCGACGAGATCATCTGTATCCTCGAAGACGGCCGTGAGTACCCGATGATCCAGCGCTGGCCGGTCCGTGTCCCCCGACCCGTGAGGGAGAAGAAGAACCCGACGATTCCGCTGATCACCGGTCAGCGGATCCTCGACGGTCTTTTCCCGATTGCAAAAGGCGGTACCGCCGCAATTCCCGGCCCGTTCGGGAGCGGCAAGACGGTTACCCAGCAGCAGCTGGCGAAGTGGTCGGATGCCGAGATCGTCGTATACATCGGCTGCGGTGAACGCGGCAACGAGATGACGGAAGTTCTTACGGAATTCCCGAGTCTTGAGGACCCGAAATCAGGGAAACCCTTAATGGAGCGGACGGTGCTCATTGCAAACACCTCGAACATGCCGGTCGCTGCCCGTGAAGCATCGGTATACACCGGTATCACGATTGCCGAGTACTTCCGTGACATGGGCTACGATGTCTCCCTGATGGCAGACTCGACCTCCCGCTGGGCAGAAGCTATGCGTGAGATCTCAAGCCGTCTGGAAGAGATGCCCGGTGAAGAAGGATACCCGGCCTATCTCGCAGCACGGCTCTCTGAGTTCTACGAGCGTGCCGGTCTTGTCGAGACCCTCAACGGTGCATCCGGGTCGGTCTCGGTCATCGGTGCAGTCTCACCTCCTGGTGGTGACTTCTCCGAGCCCGTTACCCAGAACACGCTCCGTATCGTGAAAGTTTTCTGGGCTCTCGATGCAAAGCTCTCCCAGCGCCGGCACTTCCCGGCGATCAACTGGTTAAACTCGTACTCCCTGTACCTTGATGCCCTCCATGACTGGTACGACAAGGAGGTTTCCCCCGACTGGAACAAGATCCGGTCCTGGGCCATGGAAGTCCTCCAGAAAGAGGCAGAACTCCAGGAGATCGTGCAGCTCGTCGGTTCCGACGCCCTGCCCGAGTCTGAACAGGTGACGATCGAGGTCGCCCGTATGATCCGTGAGATCTTCCTCCAGCAGAACGCGTACGACGCGGTCGACACGTTCTGTGACATGAAGAAACAGTACGACATGTTGAAGGCGATCAAGCTCTTCGCTGACTTTGCCTATGCTGCCCAGATCGCTGGTGTCAGCCCGTCGCAGATCATCGCGGTCAAGGCAAAGAACGAACTGCCCCAGATCAAGTTCATCAAGGACTACAAGCCCGAGCTTGCGAAGATCGAGAAGGAAATGGATGCTGAGTTCAACACACTGAGGTCGGCAGCATGAAGGAATACAGGACGATCACAAAAATTGCCGGTCCTCTCGTCTTTGTAGAGAAGACCGAACCTATCGCGTACCAGGAACTCGTAAACGTGGTTCTTTCCGACGGTACGATCAAGCGTGGCCAGGTTCTGGACACAAGCGACGAACTTGTCGTTGTCCAGATCTTCGAGACCACCACTGGTATCGGCAGGGACAGCGGCGTCCGGTTCACCGGTGAGACCATCAAAATGCCGGTCGGCCATGAGATGCTTGGCCGTATCCTGTCCGGTGGCGGCAAGCCTATTGACGGCGGTCCGGAGATTGTTCCGGAGAAACGCCTCGATATTACCGGCGCTGCAATCAACCCGTACGCCCGGGGCATGCCGGCTGATTTCATTCAGACCGGTATCTCCACGATTGACGGTACCAACACCCTTGTCCGTGGCCAGAAGCTTCCGATCTTCTCAGCTGCAGGTCTGCCGCACAACAACGTTGCACTCCAGATTGCCCGCCAGGCAAAGGTGCCCGGCTCGACTGAGAATTTTGCCGTGGTCTTCGCTGCGATGGGTATCACAAAAGAAGAAGCAAACTACTTCATGCAGGACTTCGAGCGCACGGGAGCCCTCGAACGCGCCGTCGTCTTCCTCAACCTTGCAGATGACCCGGCTGTCGAGCGTATCATCACACCCCGTCTCGCTCTCACCACCGCAGAATATCTTGCATTCGAGCTCGGTATGCACGTGCTCGTTATCCTGACGGATATGACCAACTATTGTGAAGCGCTCCGTCAGATCGGTGCCGCCCGTGAAGAAGTGCCCGGACGCCGTGGCTATCCCGGTTACATGTACACGGACCTCGCATGTATCTACGAGCGTGCCGGTATGATCAAGGGCAAGAAGGGTTCGGTTACGCAGATCCCGATCCTGACGATGCCCGGTGATGATATCACCCACCCGATCCCTGACCTGACCGGGTACATCACCGAAGGCCAGATCGTGGTCAGCCGTGAACTGCACCGCAAGGGAATCTACCCGCCTATTAACGTGCTGCCGTCGTTATCCCGGCTGATGAACCTCGGTATTGGTAAGGGGCACACCCGTGAGGACCATAAGAAGGTCTCCGACCAGATGTATGCAGGGTACGCAGAAGGTAACGACCTCAGAGGTCTCGTGGCCATCGTCGGTAAGGATGCCCTTTCCGAGCGCGACCGCCTGCTTCTGGAGTTCGCTGACCTCTTCGAGAACCGCTTTGTCCGGCAGGGCTATGATGAGGACCGCACTATCGAGGACACCTTAAACCTCGGCTGGGAGATCCTCTCGACACTGCCGGTCGAGCAGCTGACCCGTATCGACCGTGACCTGATCAATAAGTACCACCCGAAATTCCGTGCCGGTGCAAAGAAGGAGTAACCATCCATGGCGCTGCGTGATATCAAGCCAACCCGTTCGGAACTGATCGACCTGAAAAGGAAGATCAAACTCTCCGAGCGCGGCTACAAGATCCTCAAGATGAAGCGCGATGGACTGATCATGGAATTTTTCAAGATCCTCTCCACTGCAAAGGACAGCCGGGGGGAACTCCTGATAAAGTACCAGCACGCCGTCGACATGATGGCGGTGGCAAATACCGTTGAAGGGGCGATCGGTGTCAAGGCCGCTGCCCTTTCGGTAAAAGAGGTTCCGGAGATCACGCTCAGGAGCAAGAACATCATGGGTGTGGTCGTGCCGGAGATAAAATCGTCGAAAGTGAAAAAGAGCCTTGCCGACCGCGGGTACGGTGTGCTCGGCACATCGCCGGTCATCGATGAGACCGCATCGTCGTTCGAGGATCTGGTCGAGGCTATCATCCAGAGCGCCGAGATCGAGACCACGATGAAGCGCCTGCTCGACGAGATCGAAAAGACCAAGCGCCGGGTAAATGCGCTCGAGTTCAAGGTGATCCCTGAACTTACCGCAGCCAGGGATTTCATCAAGATGCGTCTTGACGAGATGGAACGTGAGGAACTTTTCAGGATGAAGAGGATCAAGGCCCGGGGTTCGGCATAACCCCGGGGGTGTGGCCACATGCCGATCGGTACCCTCCGGGACCTGGGATGCAGCGGAAAGACGGTGCTTCTCCGTCTTGACTTAAACTCCCCCATCGATCCCACCACCCACCTTATTTTGGACGATAAACGGTTCCGCGAACACCTGCCTACAATACGTGCCCTTTCCGACTCTCGCCTCGTCATCATCACCCACCAGAGCCGGCCGGGAAAGAAGGATTTCACTACCTTGGAGTCCCATGCCGAAAAACTTGAAGAGTTGCTTGGCACACCGGTCATGTACATTGACAGCATTTTCGGGCGGCATGCGAAGGAAGCCGTGCATGCAGCAAAGCCTGGCGATATCCTGATGCTCGAGAACGTGCGCTTTGCTGCGGAAGAGAACCTCACGATGAAACCCGAAGAGGCCAAAAAGACCCACCTCGTCCGGAGACTCTCCTCGATGGCGGACTTTTTTGTGAACGATGCGTTCGGGACTGCCCACCGGTCCCAGCCGACGGTCGTAGGTCTTCCGCTGGTCATGAAATCGGCAGCCGGCCTCCTGATGGAAAAAGAGGTCTCTACCCTCTCGAAAGTCTTTTCGGGAGCGCCCCGCCCGGTCTGCATGGTGCTCGGGGGCACCAAGGTAGACGACTCGATCGAGGTCGCCGCCCACGTACTTGAAAACGGCATCGCCGACACCGTGATCGTGATCGGTGTCGTGGCCAATGTCTTCTATCTCGCAGCCGGCTATGATATCGGCAAACCCTCCACCCAGCTGATCGAGCAGCTCAAGTACCAGGGCGAGATCAAAAAGGCACAGGTGATCCTTGCAAAGTTCAGCGACCGGGTGATCATGCCGGCATCGGTTGCGGTGCGGCAGAACGGCAGGCGTGTGGAGTACCCGATCGACCGGATCCCCTCCGATACACCGGTGATGGATCTCGGGATAGACGCCCTTGCTGCGCTTGTAACGACTCTTAAGAAGTCCGGGACCGTGGTCTTCAACGGCCCTGCCGGTGTCTTCGAGGAGCCGGATTTTGCCACGGGCACCTTCGAGCTGCTCCGTGCTGCGTCCAAAGTCGAATTCTCGGTCGTTGGCGGCGGGCATACCGCGGCCGTGATCGAGAAACTCGGGATCGAAAACGACTTCACCCACATCTCCACCGGCGGGGGAGCCTGTATTGAATTCCTGACCGGGAAAAAACTCCCGGCGGTAGAAGCGCTCGAAGAGTCTTACAAGCTCTTCGGGTAACTTCCCCTTATCCACCCACCACTCTTTTTTCACGTCCGGCATAACAGATTATGGTGAGGGAGACCCGGTATGCAGATACGGATCATTGCGGTCGGAAAGATCAAGGAGCGGTTCCTTACTGAAGGCATTGCCGAGTATGAAAAGCGCCTTACGCCGTACCTGAAACTTGCCATCGTTGAGGTTGCCGATGAAAAGCGGACAGTACACTCTTCGGCTGGTCAGGAACAACTCATCAAAGACCGGGAAGGCGACCGGATCCTCGCCGCGATCCCGGAGGGGGTGTACGTGGTGGCGCTCGATGTGCGGGGAAAAGAGATGTCGAGCGAGGCGCTTGCCGCCCGGATGCACACCTGGCAGCTCGCGGGGATGAATTCGATCGTGATGATCATAGGGGGCGATCTCGGGCTTTCGGAGGCCGTGCTCGCCCGTGCCGATCTCCGGCTCTCGATCTCGCCCATGACCTTCACCCACCAGATGGTGCGGCTGATCCTGCTGGAGCAGGTGTACCGGGCCTGCCGGATCAACAGCGGCGAGCCGTACCACAAATAATCGTTCCTCTTCTTGAACGCGAGCAGGTTTCCGGGTCAAGGCAGACGCCAATGGTACCTGTGGCCGGGGCGCTCCGGAGAGAGGAATGAAGATTATGGCAAGATTTGCCTCAACTGGTTCTGGCGTATTCCCAACGGGTGATCGATTATCCTGTCCCAGGATGGAATTATTGATTAATTATTTATAACAAGGTTGCATTATACTAGACCAATGTACCTGGCTGTCTGTTCCCTGGAATACAAGGCCAAGCGGGTACGATCCGCTCATGGTAAGCGGATGCTCTTCTTTATCTGTTAGGATCCGGATTTTTTCGGTATCCCGTCAGAGTATGGATCGGTGTTTGAGCAATTGAATCTGATATGGTGAATCTATGGAAATAAGTGCGGAAAAATCCCGGGGCGAATGGTATGATTCCTTCCCCGGGAAAGGAATTGTTTACGACCTGAGCTCCACGGCGCTCTCTGCTCCGGATACCGACGGGCGGCTGCGGGCGGTGACGGCGCTCGGGAAAAGTGGCGATCCCCGTGCGGTCCGTCCGCTGATGGATCTCGTGGCTGATCATGACCCTGCCATCCGGCGCGGTGCAATTGCTGCGCTCTGCGAGCTCAAGAGCGGCCGCCCGGTCGAAGTCCTGATCGAGCGGCTGCGGGACCGAAGCGAGCAGGCGGATATCCGGCGGCTGGCCGCAGAAACGCTTGCTGCGATCCGGAGCACCGGCGCCCTTCATGGGCTCAGGGAGTTTTCCGCTGATGCAGACGAGGACCCGGAGCTCCGCTCGTATGCCGCCGGGCTCCTCGCACATTCCGGGACCTGGTGAGGAACGGCCAAGCCCCTCCTCCTCCTCCCCTCCCCCGCACCCATCCGGTCAGGTTGTTTTCCCGTCTGTTGTTGAAGCATATTTCCGATAGAACCAGCGTTTGACCAGTTCTACAATGATAAGATAGCTGATCACAAGGCCAGCAAGCACTACAAAGAACGACGCCGGCAGCGGGATAAACCCGAACAGGCTTCCTATCGGGGTGAACGGCAGGATGCAGGCAATTGCCACGATCAGGATCGTGCTTGCGGTGAGAAGCCGGTTTGGTCTGCTGTTGTAGAACGGGACAACCCGGGTCCTGATCACGAAAATGACGAGCGTCTGGGTGCAGATCGATTCGACAAACCATGCCGTCTGGAAGAACGCTGCATCGGCGACAAAGAAGAACAGCAGGATACCAAACGTGATGAAGTCAAAGACCGAGCTGATCGGCCCGAAAACAACGACGAACTTTTTGATGAAATCCATGTCCCATTTTTTCGGGGTCCGGGTATAGGACTCGTCAACGTTGTCGTTCGGGATCGTCGATTCCGATACATCGTAGAGAAGGTTGTTTAACAGGATCTGGATCGGGAGCATCGGGAGGAAACGGAGGAAGAGGGACGCACCGGCTACGGAAAACATGTTCCCGAAATTGGAGCTCGTCCCCATCAGGATATATTTCATGGTGTTCCCGAAGGTCTTCCTTCCCTCGATGACGCCATCGTTGAGGATACACAGGTCGTTTTTTAAGAGGATAATGTCTGCCGATTCCCTGGCAATATCCACGGCATTTTCAACCGATATGCCGACATCTGCCTCCCGGATGGACGGGGCGTCGTTGATCCCGTCGCCCATGAAACCGACAACATGGCCGTTCTTTTTCAGGGCACGCATGACCCGGTTCTTCTGCACCGGGGTCATGCGGGAAAAGACGGTCACGTTCTCAACCACCCGGGAGAGGGTCTCGTCGTCCATTTGTTCGACCTCATCACCGGAAAGGACCCCTTTGACCTCAAGTTCTATCTGTTCGCAGATCTTTCTTGTCACCAGTTCGTTATCGCCGGTCAGGATCTTCAGCTCGATCCCGGACTGTTTCAGCAGCCGGATCGAATCACGTGCGGTCTCCTTTGGGGGATCGATGAATGTGACAAAACCGGACAGGATCATCTCCTTTTCATTATCGCTGGAGGAAAACTGCGTCACGTTCTCTGGCGCGGCACGGTAGCATACCGCAAGGGTCCTGAAGCCGCCTGCACTCTGGGCCTGGTAGATGCATTCGGCCTGATCCCGGATGGTACTGGTCAGCGGTTCGATGACACCGTTTTTGTCAACCTGCGAACAGATCCGGAAGATCTCCTCCGGTGCACCCTTGGATATGATCAGACGCTTGTCCCCGTCGGCAACGACAACGGAAATTCGTTTGCGGAGAAAATCAAAGGGTATCTCGTCGATCTTACGGAATCTGTCGATATCGAGGTGGCGGAATTTGAGGATCGCATCATCAAGGGGACTTTTTAAGCCGGTGTCAAAGGTGCTGTTGATAAACGAGTATAAAAGGACGTTCTCGCTGTCGTTTCCTTCCGTGTCCAGGTGCCGCACCAGCGCAATTTCGTTCCGGGTAAGCGTCCCGGTCTTATCCGTGCAGAGCACGTCCATACTCCCGAAATTCTGGATCGATTCCGGGTGTTTCACGATTGCGCCTTTCTTTGACATCGCGACGGAGCCCTTGGACAGGTTGAGGGACAGGATCATGGGCAAGAGTTCCGGTGTCATGCCGACCGCGAGTGCAACGGAAAAGAGCAGGGATTCCAGGATGCCGTGACGGAACAGGGCATTGACGAAAAACACGAAGATGACGAGGAAGAACACGAATTTCGACATCAGGTAACTGAACTGTTTGAGTCCCCGCTCGAACTCCGTCTCCGGGGGGCGTTCGACCAGGGTTTTTGCCACCATCCCAAACTCGGTCGATACGCCGGTCTTTGTGACGACCGCCGTTGCCGTCCCGCTGACAACGGACGTGCCGAGGAAGGTGTAGTTGCCCGCAGCCGTGACGGGGGTGCCGGCACCGGCAATACCCGGGTGTTTTTCGACCGGGAACGGTTCGCCGGTGAGGGAGGACTCGTTCACGTAAAAATCCCGTGCTGTCAGTACCCTGGCATCGGCAGGGACAATATCCCCGGCTGTGAGCCTGACCAGATCTCCCGGGACAAGGTCGGTGATCGGCAGGTCCTGTTCTTTCCCATCCCGGAGTACCGTGGCCCGGGTGAGGATTTTCTGCCTGAGCAGGTCGGCGGCCTCTCCTGCCTTGTATTCCTGGAAAAAATCAAGGGTGACGCTCGCAAAGACGATGATAAAGATAATGACGGCATCGATCAGTTCACCGACGAACAAGGATATCGCCGCAGCGATGAGCAGGATGATGATGAGCAGGTTTTTGAAATGGCTCAAAAACTGGAGGATCACCGGGACTTTCCGGATATGGGAGATGTCGTTTTGCCCGAAGCGAAGAAGGCCGGCCTCTGCCTGCTCCGAAGTCAACCCTGCCGGGCTGCTGCCAAGAACAGAGAAGAGTTCCTCCTCTGATAAGGTGTGGAACGGTTGCTGCCGATCCGGTTTTTCCGGTGGTGGTGTGCGTGTCATCGTATCGGGGCCCGGGAAAAGTCTTCCCAAATGTTTGAGTGATTATACGTTGTTCATGATGATGACTTCGATCGGACGTCTTCATGCCAAGAGGGGGTGGGTACCCCCCACCTGCCCGGACACATGGGTGGGGGGGGTGACCCCCTATGAGAAAAAAAGAGGGGAGGGGGGTGATCCCCCTGCCTCCCTTACATTTTTCTGAGCACGGCCGCCCGGTTCACGAAAAACCGACGGGTCTCCACCAGCCGGAGCCCGGCTTTTTCTGCAAGCGCACAGCTCTCCCGGAATTCGCTGCCCGATACTATGATCGGGGGTTCTGAGTAAAAGAAGAGTCCGCCGGGCACGAGCATCGCGGCGATCTCCCGGAAGAGTTTTTCCCGGTCCGGGACTTCGTGGACGACAAATATGGCAAAGGCGACATCGACCTGCCCGTCCCGCTCCGGAGTAAGATCGAGCGAATCCGGCTGGCAGCGGTGCGTTTTTACCCGGGGCATGAGGCCCTCCGGCCCCAATTTCCCCCGGAGGATTGCGAGCATCTCCTCCTGCAGGTCGGCGGCGATTACGTATCCATTGTCCCCGACCTTCTTTGCGAACTCGCGGGTAAAGAAACCCGGGCCGCAGCCGAAGTCAAGGACCCGGTCGCCGGGCTTTACGTACCGCTCCGCGAGCCGGTCGGGGCGGTAGAGGATGCGGCGGAACTTCGTGTCGAGGTGGGATGCTTTTTCAGCGGAGAAGACCTCGTGGTGTTTGTGGGGTTTTTCGCTGGGGGTCATTGGAGTGATGTTGGGGGAGGGGAGAGATATGGGTTGTGGGGTGGTGAGGTCAGCTGGGTTACTTTCCCTTCTCTACCTCATCC